>DESW01000011.1:0-28065 GCA_002361425.1 Candidatus Saccharibacteria bacterium UBA3304
TCTGGACCATCGTCGCCATCATGATCGTCGCTATGAGCCTCGTTTTAATCTACTTCTCTCAGAGTGACGCCAGCATCGATAATACCGTCTTCCAGATGAATGCGGCAGCTAGCCACTATTTCCGTCTCATCATCTTCTTGCTTTACATCTTGTTCGGCTTCGGTGGCTTCGTTGCTCAGAGCATTTACGACGCTAACCACATTTATGTCACCAACCGCCGCTGTATCCAGAAATCCCGCAGCTCCATCTTTGCAAACTCGACCAATATTATCGAGCTTCGTCGTATTGAGGATGTCTCTTTCCGCCAGGATTCCTTGATTGACCACCTCTGCCACTTCGGTGTCCTTCGCCTTTCTACCATCGGTGATGAGACGACCTACACCCTCAAATACGTTGACACGCCTCACGATGAAGTTAAGACCATCTCGCATCTCGTCTACGAATGCAAGAAGGGCAAAAAAGAAGACAAAGATTCTGACTAATAAAAACCGCCTCGAGCAATCGGGGCGGTTTTTTGTTGCTAATTAGTGGCGGCTAGTTTTGATGTAATCTTCTTCTTTTTCTAGCGTTGCACGTAGGGTGTAAGACTTACATTTGCCGTCAGTACAGTTGCTGGCTTCGTAGCTGTAGTTGCTGCCGTTATCCCAGATATTCATACCGTATGGGTCAGTGAAGAGGTTTGGATCAATCCAAGGCAAATCCTCAGACTTCTCGAGATTCTCTGGGTAGGCCTTATTCTCTTCGTAATAACCTTCCTCAAGCGCGTAATACATCGCATTGATTGCGGTCTTGCGCTTCTCGTCGCGGTTCATTGCGTCGATGCTTTGCTTCTGGAAGAAGAAGAGCACTACAAAGATGCCAACAAATACAATTGCTAAAATCAATTCAAGTACAGTAAAAGCTTTTCTGGTTTTCATATCTTCATTTTATCACAAATAAAAAAGTCCCCTTGCGGGGTTGAATTTGGTAGCACCGACTGGGATCGAACCAGTGACCTTAGGCTTATGAGTCCTACGCTCTAACCAGCTGAGCTACGGTGCCATACGAAGTATTATAACATAGAGAGACCCGTTTTGCCAAAGGGAATTTGCCAGGGGTGAGCTTTGCGATTATGCTTGACAAATCCAGCCAAATGTGCTATAATGACCAACATAGGACGTTAACAATGGTAGTTATAGGAAAAGGGAGGGATTGATTATGGCTACACTTGAGATGATTGTTGTTGGTATTTTAGCGGTTCCGGCTGCAATTATGTTACTTAAGCTCGCAATTATCTTTATTCAGGGATTAATTGCAGTGTTTTGCGAGTATGTGGACTTCTAAGTACGGCAACAAGCCTATGTTCTTTGGGCGGCGCCGTAACTGGCGCCGCTTTCTCTCGGTAATAAAAAAACGACCCATACAGGTCTATTTTTTTATGGCGGAGGGGACAGGATGTCGCGTTTCGCTAGCGCAAAACGCTCACTCAGCATCGTCGCCTCGGAAAATAGCGAACAAGTTCGCATTTTCTCTCGGCTCCTCGCTTCGACGAACCTACGGTTCGCCTCCTGCCCCCCAGAAATTAAAAATACGACCAAACGGTCGTTTTTTTAATTTGGCGGAGGGGACAGGATTCGAACCTGCGAGGCGTTAACCTGCTGGTTTTCAAGACCAGTGCCATCAACCACTCGGCCACCCCTCCAGCTCATACCATTTTACCATAGAAAAGGCCCTCTCGTCTAAGAACGGGAGGGCCGTAATAAGGAGGATAATGACTCCAGCCAACGAAGAAAGCACGCCAAAGAAACGTCAGCTGGTGCCAGTACTACCAAAACCGCCAGAGCCACGCTCAGTCTCTGATAACTTATCGACTAATCGGAATCTGGCGACTTCGTATCTTAGAATAACGCCTTGTGCGCAGCGATCGCCGGGCTGAATCACGTATTTTTCTTTACCTTGATTATGCAGGAGAACGCTCAGCTCTCCGCGAAAATCGCTGTCGATCAATCCGTGATAAGCTGTGACGCGCCCCCTGAAAACCGGGCCACTGCGACTACGTATCCTTAACTCGTAGCCAATCGGAACTTCCATTGCTATGCCGAAGGGAACTATTGCCCATTCGTTCGGCTCAATCTCGATTTTGTCATCGATTGCCGCATAGAAATCAAAGCCCGCCGCCCCGAGCGTCTTGTACTCAGGTATTACGGCATCCTCCCGCAGCTTTACGATTGGAATATCCAGTTTTCTCCTGAAAATCCAGAAAAGCTTCTCAAACATGCGACCACCTCCTTCAAAAGAACTCTCGACTGTTCGAGTATGTTTTGCATTATAACACGTCCAAAACGACCGTGAAAACTAAAAATAGCGTAAGCTTTTCACGCCAAACACTATATGTAGCGTTAAAAATCAAAAAATCTCTATCTGTAATCATTGTATTTTTTACAAACTCTATTGAAATCCTCCTACATATAGCGTTACCATTATTACAACAAACACTAAATATAGTGTTTAGGATCAGGAAAAACACGAAACGAACATTCTGGAGGTAATATAAAATGTTCAAATCAGTACGCAAGCGCGACGGTAAGGTCGCCTCTTTTAAACAGGACAAGATCACCGAGGCTATCGCTAAGGCAGGTGCAGCTACCGGCGAATTCGGTTACGATCGTGCCCAGAATCTCAGCGACAAGGTAGTCCGCGTTGCAAGTGAGAAGATTAGCACTCGCATCCCAACCGTCGAACAGATTCAGGACATCGTCGAGCAAGTCCTCATGGAATCCGCTTTCAAACGCACTGCTAAGGCTTACATTGAATACCGCGCAGAGCGCACCCGCAAACGCCAGGCTAAGTCCAAGCTTATGCAGACCTACAACACTATTTCTAAGCTCGACGCTGAAGAAGATTCCGATGTTAAGCGCTCCAACGCAAACGTCGATGGTGACTCCGCAATGGGCAAGATGCTCCAGTTCGGCGCAGAAGGTTCCAAGGAATACGCTAAGATTTGCCTCTTAAAGCCAGAATTTAGCTACGCTCACGACCATGGCGATATTCATATCCACGATCTCGACTTCATGGCAACTGGTACTTTGACTTGCTGTCAGACCGATATTTCTAAGCTCTTCAAGAACGGCTTTAACACTGGTCACGGCTTCCTCCGCACGCCAAATTCCATCGGTACTGCCGCTGCCCTCGCTGCTATCATCCTCCAGGCCAACCAGAACGAGCAGCACGGCGGTCAGTCCATTCCTAACTTCGATTACGCTCTCGCTCCATCCGTCGACAAGACTTTCCGCAAGAGTCTTAAGAGCAACCTTGAAAAATACGAAGAATTCACTGGTAACAAGGTCAAATTCGAAGTTACCGACGATGTCTGCTACGGCGACGACAAGAAGCTCAAGAAAGCTAAGGTCCCAGAGGCTGTCATTAAGGAAGCTAACGAAGATACTGAGCATCAGACTCTTCAGGCAATGGAAGGCTTCGTCCATAACCTCAACACTATGCATAGCCGCGCTGGCGCACAGGTTCCATTCACTTCTATCAACTTCGGTACCGATACTAGCCCAGAAGGTCGCCTCGTCAGCAAGATGCTTCTTGAAGCTACCATGAACGGCCTTGGCCATCACGAAACTCCAATCTTCCCAATCTCCATCTTTAAGGTTAAGGAAGGTGTTAACTACAACCCAGGTGATCCTAACTACGACCTCTTTAAGCGCAGTATGGAAGTTTCCGCAAAGCGCCTTTTCCCGAACTTTACCTTCATCGATGCGCCATTCAATCTCCAGTACTACAAGCCAGGTAATCCAGACACCGAGATCGCAACCATGGGCTGCCGCACTCGCGTCTTCGGTTCCTGCTTCAAGGAAACCGACGGTCACGTCTACGGTCGTGGTAACTGTTCCTTCACTACCATCAACCTTGTCCGCCTCGGTATCAAGCATGGTATCTGCCTCGGCGAGCGCAAGAAACCAGATTGGGACGCATTCTATCAGGAGCTCGATGAGAAGATTGACCTCGTAGCAGACCAGCTTCTCCAGCGCTTCGAATTCCAGGCTAACCAAAAGGTTAAGAACTTCCCATTCCTCATGGGCCAGGGTAACTGGGTCGGTTCCGAAAAACTCGGTCCAAACGACAAGCTCCGCGACGTCATCAAGCACGGTACGCTTTCTATCGGCTTCATCGGCCTTGCAGAAACTCTCGTTGCTATGATCGGCAAGCATCACGGCGAATCCGCTGAAGCTCAGGAGATCGGTCTCGATATTATTGGCCACATGCGCGAACGCTGCGACGAGCTCACCAAAGAGCATCATCTCAACTTCTCGCTCCTTGCAACCCCAGCTGAAGGTCTTGCAGGTCGCTTCACCAAGATGGATCGCAAAGAATACGGCGTTATCGAAGGTGTCACTGATCGCGACTTCTATACCAACTCCTTCCATGTTCCTGTCTACTATCCAATCTCTGCCTTCGATAAGATCGACATTGAGGCGCCATATCACGCCCTCTGTAACGCTGGTCACATTACCTACATCGAAATGGATGGCGACCCAAGCGAAAACATCGAAGCTTTCGAAGCAGTTATTCGCCATATGAAAGAAGCTGGCATCGGCTACGGCTCCGTTAACCACCCAGTCGACCGCGACCCAGTCTGTGGCTTCTCTGGTATCATCGAAGGCGATGTCTGTCCAAGCTGCGGCCGCCACGAATGCGAAGGCGAGTGTGGTTTCGAACGCCTCCGCCGTATCACCGGTTACCTTGTTGGCTCCCTCGAGCGCTGGAATGATGGTAAGAAGGCTGAGGAAGCTGCCCGCGTTAAGCACAACGTTTCCGTCGGTCAGTACGATGTCGATACTAAGGTCAAGCGCGAGCAGAAGAAAGCAAGCGCAAAGGCTGCACTAGGAAAAGAGTAATTAATGCCCGCTAAGGAAGATTTAAATCCGGACACCGTCTCCCGCACGCATAAAGTGGCGGACGGTGCCCACTCGGGCGAACCGCAATATCGCCTATGCGAGCCGCAGCTCGACGTTCCGGATGGCTACATCCGTCTATCTGGCGATCTTGAGCGTGACTCTATCGTAAATGGCCCAGGGCTCCGCGCCGTGCTCTGGACTCAGGGTTGTCGCCAACACTGTCCTGGCTGTCAAAACCCAGAAACTTGGACCGAAGATCCAAACATCGGCGCCACCGTTCCGATCGAAAAAGTCAAAGAGGAGCTCCGCAAGCTAAAAGGGCAGAGCGGAATCACCTTCTGTGGCGGCGAGCCTTTGCTTCAAGCGAAAGCACTGCTAGAAATCACGCGTTTCTGTAAAAAAGAGCTTGGCTGGAATGTCTGGTCCTTCACGGGTTTAGTCTATGAGCGCATTCCGCGTGACTCTGTCGCATGGGAGCTCATCAAAGAACTCGACGCTCTCATCGACGGTCCATTTATCATGCAAGAACGCGATCTTACGATGAAGTTCCGCGGCAGCCGCAATCAGCGTATTCTGCATCTCAAAGACGGCGAAATCGTCTCTGTTGAATAAAAACTTGCGCCCTGTGCGCAAGTTTTATTCTTGCAAAAGTGCTTGCGCTTTTGCTAAAATAAACGTAAGCACGTGGGAGTGTGCGAGGTGGGGAGGTATTATAAATGAGAGAATCAAAACAATCTTTTTTGAAAATTTTTACTTTGCGTAATTTTTGCATCGCCATTTTATTGGCGGCATTTTTAACTCTTGCCGGCTTCCATTCCGTCTCTTCCGTCGATGTCTCCGCTAATTTTACTGTCACCGATGCTAAGCTTTATCGTTGGAATAGTAAAGATTACGAGCTAGGTATCGAGAACGGCATTGGCACTGATAGTTTTCATGCCGAAATAGACTGGCGCTATGAATCCGAAACGCCAATTGCTGATGGTGATACGGCTAGCTTTAAATTCGGCGATTGGAACTTCGCTGCTAATGGCACCGACTATCATGTCCGCAATAGCAAGGATTTGCCAATTACAGATGAAAATGGCGACTTACTCGGCTACTGGAATATCACTAGCCGCAAAATTAATATTCGCTTTACTGGCGCAGCAGTAGGGCACTATATCTTAACTGGACATATCGCTACATCGGCTGATAGCACTGCAGTTTATGGCATCGTCGCTAATGACAAAGTCGTATCGTTCCCGATTGCCGACAAGCGCATTTCGTTCACGAAAAAGGCCGGTTCGCTTAAGGCGCTCGGTGACGGCGACGGGTATGGTAGTCTAGCCACCAATGGTGTCTTGTATTGGAGCTACTATACTCCAGGCATTACCTCTAATGAATTCTATAAAGGTAACGGCCAGGTCGAGCTATCCGACAAGGCAAAGCTTACAAACCTTTCTTACGAAACTACTCTTAGTGAACTCGCAACTGACGTTTCGATTAGCATTTGTGCGCTCGCTCAGCTTCCGCTCGATCCGAATGATGCTACAGCGGGTGCTTCTGGCACTAGCCAGTGGTTAAATGTCACGAAATTATTCAAGCGCGTCTATCAGACGGAAGGGCAAACTTACGACGAATTCTTTGCCGCGATGAATGACGGCGAATATGGCGTTTATAAGGACGAAAATGGTCGTCTGAAAGTAGCCGTTAAATTTGGATCGCAGCCAAGCAATATCACCTACAAGCAGGCGATTGCGGCTGCAGGTAAGGGTAATATTCGCGTAGGCGAGACTTATGCATCTATGCCAGAAGTAAAAGATACGATGAATCTTTTGGATACTCCTGGCACTGTAACGGATGGAAAAGTGCTTCGCTTCGTCGTTGAGCTTGGCGAGCAAATTCCTGCTGGTTCTGGCGGCAAACGTCTCACGAATAACTCCGACAACGTTTATACTTCCGAGGATGGCGAAGACCACAATTCGGTTAGTAACAAGACTATTACTGTTCCAGTCGGCACCGCTACGGCGAATATCATCGGCGAAGCTCGCCTCCGCCTCGTAGACGAGAATACTGGCAAACCGCTTCCTGGCCGCAACTTTATCCTTCAGGTTCAAGACGGCGATGAATGGAAAGATGTTCCTTGCACTGAGCGCACTACTGACGCCGATGGCCGCATCCAGATTCTCGGTCTCACGCCAGGCAAAAATTACCGCTGGCAGCAGCTAGATTTCGCTGATCACTACAATGCTGACTCGCTCAAGATTCGCCTCGACCAGCCTACTCGCCGCGGCGTTCCAGCAAATAATCCGGACTTTACCATGCCTACTAACGCCGGCATTAGTTTCACGGCTACTAACGCTCTTCAAACCTACACGGTCACATATCAACTCGGCGACGGCTCTAATGATGAAGATATCGTCTTTACTCAGTATTACGGCGATACTACTAAGCAGCCAGATATGACGACTATTAACGTCAACGAAGGCTATACTTTCGAGGGCTGGAGTCGCGAAATTGCTCCTACGGTTACGGAAAATGTCACCTATGTTGCTAAATGGAGCGCAGTTCTTGACACTCGTAGAGGAACTGACCCAGAAACGCCGGCGGTAACTAATCCGGACAGCAACGTTGAACCTCCGCTCACCTATGACGCGCTCTCGCGCTATATTGCAATTCTCGTATGCTCCATTGCGCTCTCCTTCTACTTTGCGCCAAGCACTCTTCGTGCATATCGCGTTCATAAATATCGCAGATAACAGGATCTCAAAACCAAAAGAAAACCGCCGCTTACGGAGAGCGACGGTTTTTGTAGATAAAAATAAGAAAAGCGTATCAATCAAGCATATCAGGACGAATGTCCCTCTGAATAAAGAAAAATGACATTTCGTCCGGCCCCACGTGGCATCCTACTGAAGGAGCAGTTTGGGCCATACGAATCTTGACGCCAGGAAAGCGCGCTCTGAGAGCTTTGCGCAGTTCCTCGGCTTTGCAATATGCTACGTTGTCGTTGCTAGAAATACCGGAATAGTCAATTTCGGCTTCGCCTTGCTCCGGGTCTACGGCAGTTTTTGCATAAATGTCAATGAAGGCATTTAGCAGATTTCTGTCGCCACGAACTTTTCTCCACATAGGCTGCAACGGTCCATTGCGGGGTGAGAGCATTACTGGATAAATTTTCATGGTCTTCGCCAGAGCAATCTTCAACTGATCCTTTGTCGAAGAAAAGCGCCCGCTATTCTTCATGAAATCGTAGCTGAAAAGGGTAAAGATATGCGCCATATGGTCGCCCATATATTCAACCTTCTGCTGCAGTTCTCCGAGCGTGCGTGGTTCTCCGGAAAACAACCATGATTGAATCATCCTGAGCGTAAGCCCAAGTCCGCCTGCAATGCAGTGAGTCGGTGGGGTCAGAATATTCTGCTCCGCGTTGAGCTCTGGATATTCGTCGGCAATCATCTGCTTCGCCGTCAGCGCAGCATTTCTCGTACCTTCTGACAGGGAATCAGTGACTCCCAGGTAGACTACGAGTTTGCCCTCGCGCAGACGTCGCTCAAAAACGTCAAGGAATCCCTCAATGCTGCTTCCGGTTTTTGCACCGGTGATTTTTGGGTCTGCCAGGCGAACATAAAACTCGTCGTTTTTGTCGTTGCCTTCCGTGAAAGATACTTCCTGTCCACCATAGTTGAGGTTGACCGAGAGATTGACCACATCGTAACCAATCTGTTTTGCCTGCTCCTGACTAAACCCGCTTGTGAGGTCAGTGACAAGAGCTAAGTTATCCGCCGTGAGTACCGTGTTGCCTTGAAAAATAGTTGTGTCCTTTTTCATTTTATACACCTCTCTAAAAAAACTTGGCGGTCATACCGCCACAACTTGATATAGATATTATAACATAATATTGAATTTCGGCAATAAAAAATACCCGACAGGGCATTCATAAACTGGTGGATCCAACAGGGCTTGAACCTGTGACCTCACGAATGTGAATCGTGCGCTCTAGCCAACTGAGCTATGGATCCGCTAGGGAAAATTATAGCCGAAACATCCCAAAAACTCCACCCCAGTAGCGCAAGATAAGAAAATATTGTAAAATATATCTAATGAATCTAGATTTTGATGCACTAAAAACAGAAAAACAGGAAATTACCGACTTTTTGAGTCAGCCAAACGCTTACGCTGACCCTAATTTTGCTGCAAAGAACCGTCGCCTTCAGGAGCTCGACGAGCTTATCGCTCTCGGCCAGAAGCGCGACCAGCTTCAGCAGGATATTAAAGAGGCCGAGACCATTCCAGAACTCGCCGAAATGAAGCCTGATCTCGAGGCAGAGCTCGCCGAAACTGAGGCAAAACTCGCCGAGATGCTTATTCCTCGCGACCCTAACGACGACAAGCCAGCTATTATTGAAATCCGCGCCGGCGCCGGTGGCGATGAGGCTAGCCTCTTCGCGGGCGACCTTTTCCGTATGTATACCCGCTACGCCGAAACTCATGGCCTTAAGGTAGAACTTCAGTCTGAATCTGTTAACGACGCTGGTGGCTACAAAGAGGTTATCTTCCGCGTATCTGGCGACGAACCTTACGGCAAGCTCAAATTCGAGGGCGGCGTCCACCGTGTCCAGCGTATCCCAGTAACCGAATCTCAGGGCCGTATCCATACTAGTACCGCCACTGTTGCTGTTCTCCCAGAGGCAGAAGAGCAGGACCTCGAGATTAATCCAGAAGATCTTCGTATCGATATCTACCGTTCCGGTGGCCATGGTGGCCAGGGTGTTAACACTACCGACTCCGCTGTCCGTATCACCCACCTTCCTACCGGTATTATGGTTGCTATGCAGGATGAGCGCTCTCAGCAGCAGAACCGCATCAAGGCTATGACGGTTCTCCGTAGTCGCCTCCTTGAGCGCAAGATTGCCGAGGATCGCGCCAACGCTTCCGACGCCCGCAAATCCCTTATAGGTACCGGCGACCGCTCAGAGAAGATTCGCACCTATAACTTTCCGCAGGATCGCATTACTGATCACCGCATTCATTACAACCGCAGTAATATTACCGCTGCCATGAACGGCGATATCGAGGATATTATCGAAGCTCTCCAGCAGCACGAACGCGAACTTAAATCCGAATAAAAAATAACCCCTGTTATCAGGGGTATTTTTTAATGCATAAATCCGCCGGTTTTTGGCGTCGGCCTTGCCGGAGCAGAGAAGCGCTCGGCTCTTGCGGCGCGCGCCTGTTGTGCCATCTGTCTGTTACTGAGCTGTCCACCCGCCTGTGCGGTGCGGTTAATTGTATTATTCTGCCTAGAACGGAGGTCGTATTTCTGCAAACCGCCCTGTTCTAGCTTATTATTGAACTCTTGTCTTCTAGATACGCCGGCGTTGCGCTCCCCCTGTTCAATCGCCGCCATCGCGGCCTTCATCGCCATCTCTTGCTCATAGGTCTGCGCCTTTGGCATATGATTAACCCCGCGCGCCACCATAGCATTACGGTAGCCCTTAATCATTTTACGGTTCAACTCGATTTGCTGACGCTCGGAAAATGTTGTGTTATCACTAGCGCCAAAACGCGATCCATTACTAACGTCTGCATAGCCAGAACTGTGCGCTACATCAGAGGTAGAAGTCTTTGCGGTGCGCTGAATTAACTTAAAGTTTAGACCCATATTACTTATGATTATATCATAATAAAATGCTTATGTATAAAATAAATTACCATAAACGTAAATCACTATAAAATACTATTGACAAAATTCAAAAAATTTGATATAATGATTCCAGCTAATTGCGAAGATGCGAAAAGCTTTAGCAAGAAGCGTCACGTTAACAAATCAGATCATTGCTGCACATAAGTGCAGCAGCATACCTATTACAACCTTCCCGTAAGGGGCTGATACAACAATCGCCCCCGGGTAATGGGGCGTTTATATATATTTACATATCATATTCACATCCCATCACACCCGGAAGATTCTCCGGGAAAACAAAAATTCATTGAAAAGGAGAAAATTATTATGGGAAAAAGTAATCAGACGTCGTTTATCGACAAAGTTATTTCAAACGCTAATGCAAACCAGCAGGTACTGAGCAGTCAGCTCGCAGAGGTTGCACGTGACGCTAAGGCAGAACGTGAGGACTTCTTTGGAAGAGCGATGGACAATCTGTCCAAGACCGCTTATAACCTCAACGCCACAGTCAACCAGGGTGTTGTAGACACGAAGAATGAGATTCATTCTGCAAAGAACGAGATCATCTCCGAGGTCCGTAACAGTTCCTGCAGACCTAAGGCACTCGGTGTCATCGATTGGATCACGATCTTCATCGTGACGGTCCTCGGTGGTGTCGGGGGCTGGTTCTTCAGCCAGTGCATGATTAACCATCAGTTCGCCGCTTGGGTGGACAGAACTGATACGATCGAGTATATCCGTGATGCCGCAGGCAATATCACAGATATTACTAACACCACGGCGGCTACGACGGTATGGCCGACGGTAATACTTACAGTGATTCTCTTCGCAATCGTAGGTTTTACCGTGGCCTATGCTATTTGCGACAGTATTAAGGAAAAGGAGAGTGATTAATATGACTAAAAAGTCTAGAATCATCGCCCTTATCGCCACGGTCGCAGTAGCTCTTTCCGTAGTACTGCTCATGGTGTTTGGCGACCAATTCAAACATGCCGTGCTGGCAAAAGGCAACGATAGCATTGCTACAGTCCGTGAGATTCTCTACTGGGCACATGGCGATCTTGACGAGAACGACAACATTCCCGGCAAGATTTCAACTATGTACTTCGGTTGGGATCGCTGGACTGGGGCTAACGATGCCGTAGAAGCAGGCGAAGCAGAAAGCGTGCAGGAGTGGATTGCAACAAAGAATGGAGAGGGTGACTTCTACTATTCAATGGAGCATGATCCGGCGCTTACTGCAGCAGTTGCGTTATACCTTGATCAACTCGGTCTTACTGGCAACGACCCTATTCTCGAGCCAGAAGCTGACCTGTTGGTCGGAGAAAGAGCAGATGCAGCCCACCTCCGCTTCCTCGAGCATGAGGATCAGTGGGATGAGGCGATTACCCGCATCAAAGCTATTCTTACAGGCACTGACGTAACTATTGAGGTGAAATCCCTCAGCAACTATACCTCAGCGATGTATATGGTTCCGCAGCAACTCGACGGCGACAAACCGTGCGTAGTTGTAAGGAATACAAACAACGCAGGAGGTCACTTCATAGTCTTTAACGTCAAGTTGAAGGACGGCAAGATCGTGCCGGTAAGATTCCGATTGGAATGCGGATATCAGCCAATCGATGTACCGAATTGGCCGGTTCCTGATATTCCTGACAAACCCGATCCTACACCTACTCCGACTCCGGAGCCAAAGGATCCGAACGATGATCCTCAGAACCGTGACGGTGCTGACCAATACGACTTCTGGTCGCCTGATCATAGGAATAATGACCCGGATACTACAGTAACTGATGAGCCTACTAGTCCGTCTAGTTACACTCCGCCTTCTAGGCCGGATGATACAGTAGTTCCTCCGGACAACACGGTTCCGACTGACACAGACAGTGGTTCTCAGATTGTCGATAACGACAATGGCACTACGGAAAATCACAATGGACAGGACTATGACGTCGAGGCTGGAGACGGCCAAGACCATACGAACCTGGATGATGTCGCTGATCCTTCCAATCCGAATAAACCGGACGTCGACCCTGCTTTGCAGAACGACGGTGTCAACAATACTCCGGTCACGGACTTCGAGTAATAGGTATGCAACTTGGCGAAGTATAAACGCATTGCACCTTAATTACCCAGCGGGAGGGGCTTCAAAACCCCTCCCAATTCCAAGAATTTGTGTTCGGCAACGATCTGATTTGCTAGCGGCAAGTTTAACAATCCGGCTAATGAATGAATATGTAGTATTTTCTCCATTCTGGAATTATTTTTCAAAGAAAGGAATTTATATTTATGAAGAAACTCACTAAGGCTGGTATTGGTCTCGGCGCCGTCGCTGCCGTTACTGCTGCTAGCGCATTAGTAGTCTTTGCTTGGGGTCCATCTGATCGTGCAACCTTCACGATGGAAAAGCCAGCAAGCTACGTCACTTTTAACTCGATTACTAACAACGTTATCGGCGATGAACGCTATTTCGTCGCAGCATCCAAATGGACCGGTAACGCAAAAGATAACTATTATTCTGACACTACCTACGTTGAGGATGGCAAAGAGTATGTTGTTCGTATGTATGTACACAACAACGCTGGCGCTAACTTAAACCTCACCGCAGAGAACGTCAAAGCTTATGTTGTTCTCCCAACCGAGACCAACACTAAGATTACTGTTAGCGGTAAGATTACTTCCTCTAACGCAAAACCAACTAGCGTTTGGGATGAAACCCATTTCGCAACTAAGAATGGTGAAAAGTTTAACCTCGTATACGTCAACGGTTCTGCTACCTATGCTAACGCTGATAAGAACGGTAAACTCCGCTCCTTCAAGCTTAGCAACGATATCTTGACCAATAAAGGCGTTTTGCTTGGTTATGACCAGATGGATGGTAAAATCCCTGGCTGTAACAAATATTCTGGTTACCTTACTTTCCATGTGAAAGCTCAGGTTGCTAAGACCGTAACTCCAAACCTCAGCATCCAGAAGGAAGTTAAGATCCTCGGTACTGACAAGTGGAGCGAACAGGTTAAGGCAAAGTCTGGCGATACGGTTCGTTATCGTATCCAGGTTAAGAATACCGGCAACACCACCCTTAACGGTGTCGTTGTTCGCGATATTCTTCCAACCAACCTTGAGTACATCAAGGGTTCTACGACTATCGTAAACGCTAACCATACTACTCCAGTAACGCTCAGCGATAACCTTACTACCGACAACGGCATTAATATCGGTGATTACGCTGCTGGCGCAAACGCAGTGCTTTACTTCAACGCTAAGGTTAAAGCAGGTCTCTCTGATAAGTGTTCTAACACTCTTCTCCGTAACGTTGCTCAGACCAGCGCTGGTAAATCTACTGGTACCAAAGAAGACTCCGCTGACGTTCTCGTTGACGGCAAGGTCTGTAAAGAAGGCTTCACCCTCGATAAGAAGGTTCGCCTTGGTAACAACGACTTTACTGAGAACATCACCGCTAAAGCTGGTGATAAGGTTGAATACCGCATTCAGTTCAAGAACACTGGTAACGTTGAGCTCAAGAATGTCGTGATCCGCGATATCCTTCCAGCAAACGAAACCTATGTTAAGGGTAGCACTAACCTCGACGGCAAGAAGCTCGCTGACGGCGTCATTTCTACTGATGGCATCAACATCGGCTCTGTTGCTGCAGGTAAGACTGTTAACCTTTACTTCTTCGTAACGATGAACGGCTCTCTCGCTGACATCTGTGAGAAGGTTGAACTTACTAACACTGCTAAGGCTAAGTACAACAACGATGCTAAGACTGAAAAGTCTGACACCGCAGTTGTCTCTGTTAACGGCAAAGACTGTTCCGAGAAAGAAAACCCAGGCTTCACCATCAACAAGATGGTTCAGCTTAAGGGTGGCAACACTTGGGCAGAAGATGTTACTGCTAAGGCTGGCGACACCGTTCGCTATCGCATCCAATTCAAGAATACTGGTAACACCACTCTTAAGAATGTTGTTATCCGTGACGTTCTTCCAGCAGGTATGACCTACGTAAAGGGCAGCACTGTTCTTTATAACGCAGCAAATACCAATGGTAAGACTCTCAACGACGGCATCGTAAGCGCAGCTGGTATCAACATTGGCAACTATGCTAAGGGTACTGAAGCTACGATTTACTTCTACGCTACCGTTAATACTCCATCTGACGAATGTAAGGATTCTGTCCTCCGCAACGTTGCTAAGGGTAAATACAACAACGATGCTAAGACTGAAAAGTCTGACACCGCTGATGTTACCGTTAACAAGATCGATTGTAGCGAGCCAGGTACTCCTGAAATTCCAAAGACTGGTGCAGAAACTGTTATTTCCGGCGTGTTCGGTGCAGCAAGCATCGCAACCGCTGCTGGCTACTACATCATTAGCCGTAAAAAGTTGAACTAAAGTTGACCGCCAATCGATAGAGCTTTCCCAGAAGCTGTAAAGATAGACGGGGAAACTATGAAAAATACCCCACCGGATTCGTCCGTGTGGGGTATTTTTGTTGCCATTTTTTATTTCCGCTTATGTTAAAATGAAACTATGGATCAGGATGGGAATATGGTTGTGCCGCACGGACAAGATTTTTCGTCCCCAAATATCTCGCCTGCCATTTCTAATGATGAAGTAGGTAAACCTGTCGATAAACCAATTGTAGGACCGGAAGCCAAGCCTATTGTCGAGCCTGCCGTCGAACAACCGCAAGTTAATACTGTCACCACTGCGGCTCCTACTGCCATGCCGGTAGAAGATACTCCGAATATGGCTAGTCCTGGCATAATTACATCGACAACCTCAGCAGGGGCGGCTGCTCAGCCGCGCCCGCGTTTTAATTTTAATGCACGCCGTTTTGATAGTAATGCAGCAAATACTCCTCAGCAGTCGAGCGTACCGTTTTTTAAGGGAACGCCGGAATATTTCAATCAGGCAATTGAAAATACTGAGCTGAATGGCGGAAGAAAAAATAGTGTTAAAAGAATCGCTTTAACTATTGGCGGATGTCTCGTCTTAGTGCTTTTGGTAGTTCTTGGTATTATCGCTCTAGACCCAGCGAGCAGAAACCCACTTGTTGCTTCTGGTGGCTTGAAAGATAAGTTCTATAGCTTTGCTAATAAGTATCTATATTGTGAGGATAAGAAAGATAAAATAACTGGCGAATATGATTCTAAAAAATCATACTGCGCTAGTGAGAAATGGAAAGATGATGGCTATGTTTCCGATCTTCAGAAAAAATACGATGAATTTTTTGCAGAATATGGCAAAGAGAAGGGCGGGCTTGAGGCTTATCAGGATGTCATGTATGAATTTGATTCATATATGAAGTTCTTGCTAGTTTGGCGTAAGAACCCGGAAATAACTGAAACGCAATTTTCGACTTATTATCTAAAAAACGGCCACGATGCCACTATCAATTATTTCAATAATAAGATTAGTGTTAACTACGCAGGCGACTCTGGCAAGATTATTGGCTATAGAGATTATGCGAAAGCATACATTGCTGGCCTAGCGGATAAATATGCGGTATATGTCGCAAATAATTGTTTTGGCGGTCTAGGTAATAATATTAGTACCTGTACCAGCCGAATCAAAGGTGAGTCCCTCACAAAACTCCAGACAGCGATGGGCAATATAGATGAGGCTATTGCTGGAATGATAGATATTCGTGAAGGTGCATTTATTTATATGAATAGCCAGATATTTAATCTAGCGAAGATTATGGAGGGGAAGCAGTAATATGAAAAAAATAACCCGTTGCGCAATAGTGGCGGCAATCTTTGCTGCGGTGATAGGTATTATATCTTTTGCGCGCCCAACATTCGCCTCGACTTCAATGAATAGTATTATGAAGAAGGCGCTGCTTGAGGGCATTTATCAGTCGTATAGTACACAGCATGTCACGAGCGGATTTGAATATAAGAACTACAAGGCTTTTGATACTACTATTTTAAAGAACTCCACGTCGGATGGCCAAGTTGGCTTCCCGAATGTCTACAATGATCTTAATGATAGTGATGTCAGCTATAAGCAGCTATACATGGGCTATGATACGTATGGCGCTACAGGCAAGAACCGTTTTGAGGGTGCATTTAAGCTATTAAAGAATTCCGAGCCGGCATCTTCTACTGGCGGCGGTAGCTACGAGTGGAAAGACCAGTTTATCAAAGGTATGGGCTATGAGGTAACCAATGAAGAAGAGCTCAAAGAAATGCAGGGCGAATACTGTGTTTCTATTTACTATTCTTGGTCCAGCTTCGGCGTTTTTGAAAGTGATAGGGAGGGCGAGGAGGCGTCGCACTATATTTGTGCAAAGGTCACTAGCACGGAAGAAGGCGGCGTAGAAGGAGCGGTTATCGCCGACCATCCATATATTAAAAACAAAGCCGATGGTACGGATGTGATTCAATGGGAAATTAAAAAGAGTCAAAACAAAGTATATATCGACTGTGCGACGATGTCGCAATACTGGCTAAGCGGAAGCTCTGTCTTTGGCTCGATCTTTGGCGCAAATAGCCTCGTCAACCTTATCGCGAACGGCGAAGCGGAAAATCCATTTAGATTTATTGGAAGCGGATCTTGTGATGATGAAACGCCGGTCGAATATATTATTGGCACCACTAAATGGACTGACTTCAGGAGTGAGTTAATACAAAAACTCATAAATGAGGGTAGCTCTTTCCATATTAGCGGTACGCGTGCCTGGTTTGACTTTATTGGTCTTTCTTCATATCAGGTTTGGTTTACGATTGGTAGCAACAACTATCACGAAGACGACCCAGATCCACTCGGTTTCTTGTATGAGGAACTTGATTCGAAAGTGCTGCTTTATAAATATGGCATTCCGGACAGTAATTATACTAACGCCGCCGCAAACGCTATTAAGTATTTAACAGGCGCATCATCATTCAGCTATGATAGTACTACTACTGGTGCAAAATTAACCGATAAAGAAATATTTATTCTCTACGACAAGTACATCAAGGATTATTATGGCATTAAGCGCGAAAAATCAGTTGATTCGACTACGGGCACATCGGATTATCTCCATATACGCTTGATCAATGACTCCACGGGCGACGTAGAGGAAAAATATGTCCAAGTCAACAATAAGAACGACGAAGTCTATGGCGTTAAGGATGATAAGCATTTTTCGAAGAAAATCAAAGCATCGGATGTAGCGGAATATTTGCTCAATGCTACAAGCATTACGCATATTGATCCGTCCGAGCTAGCTAACTATGCTTCCACTTCGACGGTAACCGGAGATGATCCTGGAGATGAATGCGATCCGACTAAGGAAGAATGCGATAATAGCTCATCTACGGAGGACTGTTACACGAACGCTGGCTCGTTGGGCTGGGTAGTTTGTCCAATCATTGAGACCGGCGGCAAGATGATTAGACAAACCTATGAGGGCGTGGTAGTTCCGTTCTTGCGCGTCGATCCAGTGCTATTTAGGCAGACCTTCGAGGATAAAGAAGGCGACGAAGTGTCTGGCGGCACATTCTTGGCGTGGTCGAAGTTTAGGGATATCGCTAATATTGTATTTGTCTTGCTGTTCTTGTTTGTCATCTTCTCGCAGTTGACGGGTTATGGCATTGATAACTATGGCATTAAGAAGATTCTTCCAAAATTAATTGTTGCTGCGATTTTGATAAATATGTCATACATTATCTGCCAGCTCGCGATTGACGTTGCGAATATTATTGGCGGTGGTATCGGTGCGATGTTTGCTGGATTCGGCAACGATATCCTCTCGCAAGCTCCAGCGGCATGCGAGGGCGGATGTTCGGCGGTCGGAAATAGCGGCGTAGCCTTCTTTGCCCTGATCGGTGTCGTTGCAGCGATTACTACTGTTGCCGTGTTGGCGATTGGTCCACAAATTTTGATTCCGGTTCTCCTGGCTATTATCTCGTTCGTGATTGCCGTATTCTTCTTATTCGTTATGCTCGGTATTAGGCAAGCGCTTGCCGTGCTTCTTGTTGCCGTATCGCCATTGGCCTTTGTTTGCTATATGCTCCCAAATACGAAGTCAATCTTCGATAAATGGTTTAACTTGCTAAAAGGTTTGCTGGTTGCTTATCCGGTTTGTAGTGCCCTAGTCTATGGTGGCGATATGGTCGCAAAGATTATCTTGGCTGCCTATGGTACGAAAGCGACCGACTGGGCAACTGCTACGCCGATTTTGGCGGCTGGTATTGTCGCTGTCGCTCCAATCTTCTTGATTCCTGGCGTGATTAAAAAATCTATGGGTGCCATCGGTAATTTGTCGACTCGCTTGCAGGGCGGATTGACGCATAAGGCTCGCGGTTCTGCTGATCGTCGCCTCCAGAATTCTCCACTCACTCATCGTCAGCGCTACAATGAGAAAGCTCGAATGGATCGTGCTAACGCGCGCATGGGTGAATATAGCCGCAGACGTGCTGCTCGTACAATTGGCAAATATACTGATGAAAACGGCAAGGTAGATTACAGCAAGATGTCTGCCGCTCAGAAGCGCTCATTTAATGTTGCGCAGGGAACCATGGCTGCATATGACGCCGAGATGGCAAAAGGCTATGGCTATCAAATGGAGAACGCAAACCCTATTGATGCTGCAAACTTGCTCAGTAGCTCTATCTCTAGAGATGGTAAGGTTGATATGAACGCCGCAAGTGCGGCTATCAATAAGCTAGGTCAGCTCGATCAGGGCGAGATGCTGGAAGAGCTTGAGAAATTCACTTCAACAAGTGCCTTTAGGAACATGAGCCAGACTGACCGCAATAAGCTTATTAGCACGCTTAATGCGCAAAGTGGCAACACTGTAGCAAAGGCTTATGCTAAGGTCCTTAATGATAATCCTACGATTTCTTTGAAGGATGCGATGGCCGGTTCGCGCGGTGGTGCAATTGGTGAAAAGATCCGCAGTATGGATGATCAGACTGCACAGAATACTGATAAAGATGTTTTGCGCTACATGTCTGGTGGGCGCCACATGGGGCACGACGGCGAGGAGTATGCGGCCGACTCTGCAGGCTTGGCTGACGCCTTCAGCAATAGCCAGATCGCTACGGCAATGACTTCTGAAAGTCTTTCTGGTAAGAGCAAAGATAACTTTACCTCGGTTCTCGAAAAGCGCGACGAGGGCTTGCTAAACGTTGATATGAAATCAATTAAGAGCTCTGAACAATTTGCACGCGCTGACGACTCTATGCTTAGCAAGGTCGAAGGCAAGATTGGCTCCGAGAAGATGGGTGAGCACTACAAGAAGCATATGACCGAACTCTCGGCTCCTGGCAACGAACAGGCAATGCTCAAGGTCTCTGACTACAAGAAAGCTAAATTCGACAAAATCAAATAAAAAATCCCACCCCAAATGGACGAGGGGTGGGACGATCGGAGGACTATCCTTTTTCCTGGCTAAGAGAAAATATGAGAAAAAGAATAGTTATGCAATAGTGCCCGCTAAGCACACTGCTGCTGATAGAAACTTGCGATCGAGCGGAGCTTATGCATCTCGTCATCATGAATGCCTTCTACGCGGCTGCCGAGTACATAACTCTCGCAAAGATCTTCAATGGTACAAATGTCGAACTTACTAAGGATCTCAATTGTAGATTTCTTGAGCATTGTAAGCTTACTGATGCTAGCGGTCTTATCCGTATGGAAAAGAACCATTTTTTCTTCACACGACATAAAATATCCTCCTTTAAAGAACAATAATGAAAGAGCGCCGAGGCGCTCGTGAACACATCTTATTCAGTATAGCACAACGTAAGCGCTTTGTCAAGGGAGAACAGGGAAAGGCGTGCTATAATGTGGGTAGTGCACCCGTAGCTCAGTGGATTAGAGCACTAGTCTTCGGAACTAGGTGTCGCAGGTTCGAACCCTGCCGGGTGTACCATTTTTGTCTGCGCCCGTAGCTCAGTGGATAGAGCACTGGTTTCCGGTACCAGGTGTCGTGGGTTCGACTCCCGCCGGGCGTACCACTTCAGCATAGTTCTTACGGTTTGATTTTTCTCAAACTTATGGTATAATACGGGCAGTACATATTCGGGAGATATGTGCACGTATCATTGTCGTGGGCATTGCCCACATTTTTACTATGCCGCGCCCTCGGCTAGTAAAGCACATTAACAATTCGGAAAGGAGTACCTTATGCAGATACTTGATTATGTTTATTACGCAGTACTCGGTATCGTTGCAATCACTGGTCTGTATATGTTCACGCAATATCGTGGCGTAAAGAAGATGAGTGAAGGCAACGACAAAATGATTGATCTTGCGGCGAGAATTCGCTCGGGGTCAAAGGTGTTCACGAAGGCGATGTATCGCCGAATTCTGATTGCAGCCGCTGTCTTAGCCTTAATCATATGCTTCTTCGTAGAGCATTGGGCTGGCTTAGCATTTTTAGTAGGTCTCGCTATGACTACTGTTTCGGTTCTTGTCGGAATGAGTGTAGCGACCTATGCGAATGTACGCGCTGCAGCAACAGCACTGAAGGGTGTTGAGGACGACTTGAAGGAAGAACAGATTTGTGCGCGTACGGTCAATACAACCGTCAAAGCCTCGCAAATCTGTGGCCTTATTGTCCACTCGTCATCACTTCTCGGACTCACATTAGTAGCCTTATTCAGCGGTAAAGATAGTTTTTACTTGCAGGAAGGCGCGCTAATTATTCCTATCGTCGCAAGATTAACGGCATACTCACTTGGTTGGAGCATCGTAGCGATGTTCTGTCGTGTAGCAGGTGGAATTTTCACGAAGGCAGCAGATATCGGTGCGGATCTCATCGGAAAAGTGTTCATGCACTTTGAAGAAGACGATCCGAAAAACCCGGCTGTACTTGCGGATTTTGTTGGCGATAACGTCAACGACATCGATGGCAACCAGGCGGACCTCGGTGAGAGTTTTACGGCGACACCAGTTACAACCATCGTTACTGCGGTCAACATGTATGGTCGTGCGAGCGATCCTACAATGTTAGCGGTAGCAGTCGCTTATCCGTTCATTCTTGCATTAGGCGGACTAATCAGTAGTATTATTGGTCTTTTCTACGCATCTCATGCCAAAGAGAGTAAAGATCCTGGAAAGCAGATAAACGCTTCAATGTACATCGCCGCAAGCGGTGCATTATTGACGAGTTTGGCTGCTTCTTACTTCCTTTTTGCGAATGGCAGCAACACTCCTGCAGAGTTTAAACTTGGCTGGAGTTCACCGTTCTGGAGTACAGTTTGTGGAATTGTTTCCGGTGTAGCTATCGGAATGATTGCGCAACACTATACGGATCTCGAAAGCAGGTGGGCAAAGAGAGTGTCAGAAATGGCACAAAAAGGTTCAGCACTTTGTGCTTCATTATCGCAATCTGCGGGCTGGATTTCCTGTTTTGCGGAAATCGCAGTGGTAGCGCTCTTCTCATATGTAGCTTCATTAATTGCTGGCCCTTATGGCCGCTCTGTAATGGCTCTGGGAATGCTGTCATTTGTCGCTCAGCCGATTGGTGCAGACGCATTTGGTCCGATTTCGGACAATGCGGGTGGAATTGCAGAAAGTTGCGGATTGCCGCATAGGGTACGAACGATCACCGATAAAAACGACGCGTTTGGTAACTCATCAGCAGCTGTAGGCAAAGGTTTTGCTATAGGTTCCGCTGCGGCAGTTGTTCTGTCTCAGATTGCAACCTATCTTATGGCTTATGGTGGTACCTCACTCGATTTTAGTAAATCAAACGTTATGTTTGGCGCGTTTATCGGCGGTGGTTTGATTGCAATGTTCTGCGGTTTACTCGCAAAGTATACACTCGATGCGGCCGGCGAAATGGCGGCAGAGTGCAGAAAGCAGTTTAAAGATCCGGATGTTGTTTCTGGAAAGAAATTACCTGATTCTAATGCTTGTATTCACATTGCAACAGTGAATGCACTTAGAAAGATGGTTCCTCCGGTTCTCATTACCGTCGGAGCGACACTTTTCATCGGATTCGTCTTCGGACCGGAAACGATGGGTGGAGCACTGGTTGGTGTAGAATTAGTTGGTCTTCCGCTTGCGATTTATTTCAGTAATGCAGGTGGTTTGGCAGATAACGGCAAGAAGCGCTACGAAGCAAATCTTGTCAAAGGTTACGAACGTGGCACAGAAGGATATAACGCTGCGCATGACGCCGCTGTGGTGGGCGACACAATGGGCGATTGGGAAAAAGACGTTGTTGCTGTATCTATCGATATTTTTATGAAGATTATGGGTACGCTTGCAATGATGCTTGCTCCTCTGTTCGCAGCATATCAGATTCTCCCGATGCTGTAATGGTTCATTTCGGCTTAGGCCCCTGGTTCGTCCGGGGGTCTTTTTTATTGCGGTATAATATTAATATGTCTGAAAAATATATTCTCGAAGTAAATAATCTTGTAAAAACTTACGGCAAAGGTGACAGCCTCGTTAAGGCCGTTGATAATGTTAGTTTGAAGGTGAAAGAGGGCGAGTTTGTCGCTATTATCGGCGCATCTGGTTCTGGTAAATCTACGCTTCTCCATATGATTGGTGGCGTTGATCGCCCAGACAAAAACGGCGGCGAAATCATTATTGAAGGTCAGAATATTACAAAACTCAACGATAATAAACTTGCGCTTTTCCGCCGTCAGCAAATTGGAATTATTTACCAATTTTATAATCTCATCCCTGTCCTTACTGTCCGCGAGAATATTACGCTTCCGGTCGACCTTGAAAAGAAAGAAATTGATGAGGACTATCTTGAACAGCTTATTGATGCGCTCGGTCTAAAGAATCGCGAAACGCATTTGCCAAACCAGCTTTCTGGCGGTCAGCAACAGCGTGTTGCAATCGGTCGCGCACTTTTTAATCGCCCAGCTTTAATTCTCGCTGATGAGCCGACCGGCAACCTCGACTCTAAGTCTGGTGCCGAAATCGTAAAGCTCCTCAAGCTTGCAAATGAGAAATATCATCAGACAATTATTCTTGTTACGCATGATCTCGAAATTGCAAAAGAAGCCGATCGCATTATTACCTTCGGTGATGGCAAAATTATTTCCGACAAAAAGGCTGGCAAATAATGAGCGTCCTTAGCAAACTAACTCGCGCGAATATCAAGCGCAACAAAAAACGCAGTATTGTTACGATGCTCGGCGTTGCCTTGTCTGTCGCTTTGCTTTTTACGGTCATCGCAATTCCGACTAGCTTTTGGGAAACTTTAAAACAATTCCAGATTTCTCAGTACGGTAATTTTCATCAGTCTTTTGAACATATTCCAGGTGATAAGGTGAATATCATTGAGCAGGCAAAAGGTGTCGAATCGGTTTACTATGCATCCCCAGTAACCTATGGCGAAAAATATGCGTACCTCGAAGAAAGCGCTAGCCCTATTCCTATTGATTTATACGAAAAAATCGACTCTCTGAGTGAGGCTGATCGTGTCGCGGATAAAGAATACATCGTCTTTGTCCGCTACGTCGGACCACTTCGTAAGGCTGGCTATGCAAAGCCGATGCATGAACGCTATGGCAACGATATTGGCTATGCGCTCGAAGACGCTGGAGTGGAAGAATATTATGTCCGTACGAATGATGCGCTCCTTATGTTTGATGGGAATATTGACTACAACACGAGCACGGTCTTTGCATGTTTGGCAGCATTTGGTATTGGTTTAGTCGCAATCGCGGGTATTTTTACGATTCGCAACTCCTTCAATATTTCCACGACGGAACGCACGCGTGAATTTGGTATGCTTAGCTCCGTTGGTGCTACGCCACGCCAAATCCGTCACTCAGTTGTTTTGGAGGCATTAATAATCGGCGCCTGTGCCATTCCGGTTGGTCTAGCGCTCGGTGCCGTGGCTACATATGTGCTACTAAACATTACGAATCACTTGCTTGATGCTGCCACGACCATGATCTTCTTTGTGCCTTGGTGGGCGATCGCCATCGATATTGTCATGGGCTTCGTAATTGTTTGGCTCGCAAGCGCTAGTGCAGCAATTCGCGCTGGTCGTCTCACGCCAATTGATGCCATTCGTAGCACTCAGGACGTTAACATTAAGTCTAAGAAACTAAAGACTAACAAACTCATTCAAGGCTACTTCGGTATTGGCGGTATGATTGCGGATAAAAACCTTAAACGCAGCCGTCAGAAGTACCGCACGACGATTATTTCTATTGTCGTAAGCGTAGCGGTCTTTGTCGGCCTTTCTAGCTTCGTGATTGACGGCAAACGCATTGTCGAGAGTGTTTATCCAGACTATGGCGCAAACTATTTTATCGGCGGCGTTACGAATGAAGATGTCCAAGAACTCGAATCGAAATTCGATCTCGGTGAGCATGTTCGTTATCAGGAGACGATGGCTGGCAATGGCATCAACGTCAAAGTCCTATCGAAAGATTATTTCGAAAAGTTTGCTCGCTCACTCGGCATTCTTGGCGACTATGAGCACGTAGCAATCTTGAATGATTATGTCGAAGAAATTCATAGCAATGGCTCACGCTCAATTGAACGCGCCATGAAGAATAAAGAAGGTGACGAGTGGCATCTAAAGGTTGTCGACACGACCGTAGATTATGAAAACGCCGAAGACATTGAAGTAGACGACGCAGTTCGCACTTTTGATGTAACGATTACGAAGATTACGGATAAAAAGCCTATCGGCACGGCGATGATTATGTATCCGTCGCTTTATATTTCAGAAGAACACGCTAATTGCGGCTCGCTAATTCTATACGATGATTCGAGCACTCTCTATGCTAATCCAGGCGATCAAGCGAAAGAGCTTACTGAATATGTCAAGAAAATGAATGAGCAAAGGGAAGAGACTGGCGGAATCATGCTTTCGCCATACGATATGGAAGAGGGCAGAAAAGGGATGGACAATGTCATATTGCTTCTCGCTATCTTCATGTATGGCTTCATTGCTGTTATTGCGCTCATTGGTGTAACGAATATCTTTAATACGATTACAACCAACATCCAGCTTCGCGCCAAAGAGTTTGCAATGCTCAAATCCGTCGGTATGACTGATGACGAGTTTAACCGCATGATTCGTCTCGAGAGCGTTCTTTATACTGTTCGCGCGCTCCTAATCGGCTTGCCAATTGGTATTCTTATCTCTTACGGCACGCACTACTTGCTCGGCGAGGGCGGCATTAGCTTGAGCTATGAATTGCCGCTAATTCCAATCCTCATTTCCATTGCTGTCGTCACGCTTCTTATCACGGTTATCATGCGCTATTCCGTACGCCAAGTTTCACGCCAAAATATCATCGAGACAATCCGCCAAGACACCGTGTAACATGCTATAATATACCTTAGTATGTTAGATATTAATTTCATCCGTGCGAATCGCCAGAAAGTTGAGGATGCAATTCATAACAAGGTCTACGATATAGACCTCGACGAGATTTTGCGCCTTGATGACGAGCGCAAAGAATTATCACGCGAAATTGATGCTCTCCGCCAGGAGCGTAATCAGATTTCTGCCCAAATGAAGGGTGGTAAACCAGACCCAAAGCTCATTGAGCAGGGCAAGGAACTAAAAGCTAAGCTTGCCGAGAAAGAGCCGAAGCTTGCCGAGATTGAGCAAGATTTCATCACTAAGCTCAAACAGGTTCCAAACGTCTACGAAGATGACGTCCCTATCGGCCTTACCGAAGACGACAACCAGGTCGCTGAGGTTTGCGGTGAGCCAACTAAGTTTAAGTTTGCGCCAAAGAATCACTACGAAATCGGCCAGGCTCGTGGCTGGATTGATAAAGAGCGCGCTTCTAAGGTTGCTGGCGCTCGCTTCGCCTATATCAAGGGCGATATGGTTAAGCTCCAGATGGCTATCGTTAACTTCGTCATGAATAGCCTTTCTAATCAAGAGGTTATTCATGAGATTATCGACAAAGCCGGCCTTAAAGGCCAGGTCGTCGACAAGCCATTTACGATTGTCCTTCCTCCGCTCATGCTCCGCACTGAGATGTATGATGCAATGGACCGCCTTGAGCCACGTGAAGACCGCTACAAGATCGAAGGCGAGGAACTTTGGCTCCAGGGCAGCGCAGAGCATGTTCTTGGTTCTATGCACGCTGGTGAAATCTTTGAAGAAAAAGAACTTCCTGTCCGTTATCTTGGCTACGCTACTAGCTTCCGCCAAGAGGCTGGTACTTACGGCAAGGATATGGAAGGCATCATTCGTATGCATCAGTTTGATAAGCTCGAGATGGAAAGCTTCTCTACTAAGGAAACTAGCCGCAAAGAGCACGAGCTCTTCGTTGCTATTCAGCGCTGGCTCGTTGAGCAGCTAGAGCTTCCATATCGCGTGATTCGTAAATGTACTTTTGATATTGGTAAGCCAGATGCTCGTGGTATCGACATCGAAGTTTGGCTCCCAGGTCAAGATAAGTATCGTGAGACTCATACTGCAGATTACATGACCGACTATCAGTCTCGCCGTCTCCAGACCCGCGTTCGCCGCGATTCTGGCGATCTTGAACTCGTTCATACTAACGACGCAACTGCTTTTGCACTTGGTCGTATTATGATTGCAATCATCGAAAACTATCAAAACGAAGACATGACCGTGCGCGTGCCTAAAGTTTTGCAAAAATATCTTGATGGAAAGGAGATTATTTAGATGATCGATAATATTGAAATTAGCGGCTCCAACTACAAAGTTGAGGAAAGCTTCAAGAAATACGTCATTAAGCGTATTGGCAAACTCGACCGCCATCTTCCGCGTGATCACCGCAAAGATGTCGTCGTAAAGGTTGTCGTTACCGAGGTAGACCGTGCCCATGGTAACAAATATGAGATTTCCGTCTCTATGGATATCCCTGGTGGCAAGGTGCTCGCAGCTAAGGATCAGGCCTCCAACGTTTATGCTGGTATCGATATCATCGAGGCTAAGCTCGATGGCCAGATTCGCCGTTTCAAGACCGAGAAAACTAACTACGACAAGAAAGGATTCCTAAAGCGTCTTTTGAAGAAGTAATTTTAGGTGCTATACTAGAACGATGAAAGAGAGGAAGTCAGATCAGAAGAGGGTGGAAAAACCTGCCGACAAGGCTCCAAAAGCCAAGAAGGCTCCTAAAGACAAAAAACCGACCGACAAACTAGCAGATAAGACCGCAACGACTAAATTCTTGCAGCATATTTTTGGTGATGCCCAGAAGAAAACTCTTCATCGCCTCCAGAAGCGTGTAGCTGAGATCAATCGTCTCGCTGGCAAATATTCCGAAATGGATAAGAAAGAGCTCGCTGCTCAGACTGCAGAGCTCAAGAAACGCTTCGAGAAGCTCAATAAGCAGGCTCAGGCTGCTAAGGCTCGCGAAGAGGTAAAGAAAGACGATAAAAAGGCCGACAAAAAGGCTAAAAAGACCAAGAAAATCGACAAAAAGGCTCAGATTGCAGCCGATAATAAGGTTCTTGATCAGCTTTTGCCAGAAGCATTCGCACTCGTTCGTGAAGCTAGCGACCGCATCCTTGGCCTCCGCCCATTCGACGTTCAGTTGATTGGTGGTATAGTTCTCCACGAAGGTAACGTTGCTGAGATGAAGACCGGTGAAGGTA
>DESW01000011.1:28102-29335 GCA_002361425.1 Candidatus Saccharibacteria bacterium UBA3304
AGACCGGTGAAGGTAAAACTCTCGTTGCGACTCTACCTGTTTATTTGAACGCACTTACCGGCCGCGGCGTCCATGTCGTGACTGTTAACGATTACCTTGCTCAGCGCGATGCTGGCTGGATGGGTGAGCTCTATGACTTCCTCGGACTCACTGTCGGTGTTATCATCAACGAAGCAAGCTTTGTCTACGATAAAGAATATGAAAACGAAGATCATGACGATCCTCGTATGAAGCACCTCAAGCCTGCTACTCGTAAAGAGGCTTACATGTGCGACGTTACTTACGGTACGAACAACGAGTTCGGCTTCGATTATCTCCGCGATAACATGGTCAAGGATGCTCAGTATCTCCGCCAGCGCGAACTTAACTTCGCGATCGTCGATGAGGTCGACTCTATCTTGATTGACGAGGCTCGTACTCCACTTATTATTTCCGCTCCGGCAGCCGATAACCCAGAGAGCTACTATCAGTTCGCTAAGGTCTGCGCTCAGCTTTCCGACGAAGATTATATTGTCGATGAAAAGCGCCGCACGGTTTCCTTGACCGACGCTGGTGTTGAGAAAGTTCAGAAGATTCTCGGCGTCGAGACTCTCTATAGCACTGAAAATACCCGCATTGTTTATCACCTTGAGCAGGCTCTCCGCGCAGAGACTCTCTTCAAACGCGATAAGGACTATGTCGTCACTAACTCTGGCGAGGTTATGATTGTCGATGAGCATACCGGTCGTCTCATGCATGGCCGCCGCTACAACGAAGGTCTCCATCAGGCTATCGAGGCAAAGGAAGGTGTTCAGGTTCGTGAGGAGTCTACTACTCTCGCAACCATTTCTTTCCAGAACTTCTTCCGCCTCTATAACAAGCTCTCCGGCATGACCGGTACGGCCTTTACTGAAGCAGAGGAATTCCAGCAGATTTACGCCCTCGACGTAATCCAGATTCCACCTAACAAACCAATTATTCGTGTTGATAAGGATGATCTCATCTATCGCACCGAGGCTGCAAAGCTCAAGGCAATTGCTGCTGAGGTTCATAAATACCATGATCGTGGTCAGCCAGTCCTCGTTGGTTCTGACTCTATCGCAAACAACGAACGCATTGCTGCTTACCTCGAAAAAGAAAATATTCCATTTGAGATTTTGAACGCAAAGAACAACGAGCGTGAGGCTGCGATTATTGCTAAGGCTGGCGAAAAGGGCGCAGTTACCCTTGCAACCAACATGGCAGGTCGTGGTA
>DESW01000010.1 GCA_002361425.1 Candidatus Saccharibacteria bacterium UBA3304
GAATGTTTTCGTTTGGATCGCCCTTACGAGCAAAGAATTCCTTGACTGGATTTTTTTTGCCAGTCGTGGCTTTCTCGGAGACGATTCTGGTTTTTTCGCTGCCCACCTTTTCTGTTTCGACCTTAGTTACCTTTGCGGTAGCTTTGACGGTCTTGACTGTACTTTTCGACGCAGTCGTCTTTTTTGCAGCTGGTTTCTTGGCTGCAGGCTTTTTAGCCGTAGACTTCTTGGTCGACTTGGCTTTGGTTGTCGCCATTGCACCTCCTTTAAATGATATAAGAACATTATAGCACACCTGGTGTATGTTATACTGGTTAAGTATTAACTGGAGGTAAATGTGGGAATTTTAGTCGAAAAAGATGAAGATCGCAGCGAACTTAGCCGTCGCATTAATGCAGATTTGCGCGAGCGCGCCGTCAGAAGCAGTAAACAAGAAGACGTTGATTTGGTTGAGGATTCTGAATACCTCAAAAACACCAACAAGACTAATCGCTTTAGCTGGTTCTGGTTCATCCTTGTCTTTTTGGCTGCCGCAGCTCTAGTAGTTATCTTCATCGTTAGCTAATTGACGGGCCGGGCGAACGTCGTTTTGCTAGACGCTTTTTCTATTCGCGTACAGATATGAAATGTGCTAAAATATATCTATTATGGCCACAATTCAGGAACTAAAAAATGAGCTCAAAAAGCTCAACGCAGAATATGCGAAAATTAAGGACCTGCCGGCCGACCAACGTGCAGATTTCGGTAAACAACTCAACATTAAAAAACAGCAAATAAACGCCGAAATCGCAGCCGCCGAGGCCGCTGCCGAACAGGAAGACGTTGCGCCACTCGATATTAGCGCACCGTGTGATATTAACGGACAGATGCCGGAGTTTTTGACTGCTGATTTTGGTAGCAAACATCCACTTATGACCGAGCTCGATCGCGTAATTGCGATTTATCAGAGCATGGGTTTTGACATCGCGGAATCCGTCCAGCTTGATGATGAATATCATATGTTTGATAGCCTTAACTTTGCGAAGGGCCACCCTGCACGTGATGGTTATGATACTTTCCGCACTGAAGAAGGCTTTATTCCACCAGCACATACCAGCACTATGCAGAACCGCGTCTTGAAAGCAAACGCCTATAAGCTCGAAGAGGGCAAGGCAATCGCTGTTGCTGTTCCTGGTCGCGTTTATCGCAACGAGGATGTTGACGCAACTCACGAACACACTTTCTATCAGTGTGAAGGCGTCTACGTTTCTAAAGATTGTACGCTCGGCAACATGCTCGGCATTCTTCGTGAATTCTTCGAAAAGTACTATGGTCAGAAGTTGAATATTAAGACTCAGCCGGGCTACTTCCCGTTCACCGAACCTAGCCTCGAATTCTTGATTGAAAAACCGGCATCGCTCGGTGGTAAAGGCGACGGCTGGCTCGAAATGCTCGGTTGTGGCATGATTCATCCAAACGTTCTTAAGAACGCTGGCATCGATCCGACTAAGTATCAGGGTTTCGCATGGGGTGGCGGTATCGACCGTCTCGTCATGTTGCGCTACGGTCTCAATGATGTCCGCAACTTCGAAGCAGCAAAACTTGATTTCTTGAAGGAGTTCTCATGCTAATTTCACTCAACTGGCTCAAAGGCGGTCTTCAGACCGACAATATTACTGACGAAGAACTCGTTAAATTGATTGGCGCGCGCCTCGTTGAGGTTGAGGGTGTCATCGATCAGACTCATAAATACGACAATATTTACGCCGTAAAAGTCATGTATTGCGAAGCAATTGAAGGTACTCATCTTCACCTTTGCAAGATCGACGATGGCGGCAAAGCAGAAAAAGTTGAGCGCGACAAAGATGGTTACGTCCAGGTTATGTGCGGCGCGCCAAACGTTCACGAAGGTATGTTTGCTGTTTGGATTGCTCCAGGCGCAATTGTTCCTCAGACTTTCAATACTGACGAACCATTCGAAATCGGCATGCGCAAGATGCTTAAGCAGTACGACAGCTACGGCATGATGGCCGGTGCTGACGAGCTTGATTTTGGCGATGATCATACTGGCATCGTTGAGCTTAATCCAGCTATGGCGAAGCCAGGCCGTTTGATTTCTGAAATGTTTGGCAATCTCGACGACAAGATTCTTGATATTGAAAACAAGTCTCTCACTCATCGCCCAGATACCTTCGGTATTCTCGGTTTCCGCCGCGAGGTTGCTGGCATTCTTGGCCAGAAACATATCACTGACGAATGGTATACTGATCCAACTCAGAACTTCAAAAACGATCCAGACGTAAAACTTGAGATTTCTATCGACGAAGAACTTTGCCAGCGTTATACGGCAATCGTATTCGAGTCGGTTTCCGAAAACAAGAATCCATATCTCGATTTCGACGCAACTTTGCTTGCTCGTGCTGGCATGCGCCCGGTCAATCCAATTGTTGACGCAACCAATATTATGATGCTCGCAACCGGTCAGCCACTTCACGCTTTCGACTACGACAAGTTTGTAAAAGTCGGCGGCAGCAAGACGCCAAAAATCATCGTTCGTGCTGCAAAGAAGGGCGAAAAACTCGAACTTCTCGACGGTACTGTTGCCGAGCTCAACACTGATGATATCGTTATTACGAGCAATAATGTTCCAGTTGCACTTGCTGGCGCAATGGGCGGTGCGTCGACTGCAATCGACGAAAACACTAAGCGCGTCATTCTCGAATCTGCAACTTTCAGCCTTTATAATCTTCGCAAAACTCAGATGGCTCACGGCATCTTCTCTGAGGCAATTACTCGCTTCACGAAAGGCCAGCCAGCTGGCGCAACCAAGGCTGTTGCACTTCGCTTCTGCGAAAAGGCAATCAAATATCTCAAGCCAATCGCGCTCTTCGATTCCCAGAAGACTACGCCAAAGCCAATCGAAGTTAATCTCAAGCTTTCGCAGATTAACAACCTTCTCGGCACCGATTTCTCTGACGGCGAAGTTAAGCGCATTCTTGAAAACGTCGAATTTGTCGTAGAAATTAATGATGACGATATTAAGGTCACCGTTCCATTCTGGCGCACCGATATTCATATCGCCGAAGATATCATTGAGGAAGTCGGTCGTCTTTCTGGCTTTGATAACATCGCGCCAGTTCTTCCTCTTCACGCTACGGCAGATCCAAATGAACTCTTTAATTTGAAGACGAATATCCGCAATCATCTTTCCGCTCGCGGCGCTAACGAAGTCCTAACTTATAGCTTCGTTCACGGCGATCTTATGCAGAAAGTTGGCCAGAAACCAGAGAATTCTTACAAGATTGTTAACTCGATTTCGCCAGAACTCCAGCATATCCGCCAGAGCATCGTTCCAAGCTTGCTTGATAAGAGCTACGCAAATCTTCGTGCTGGCCATGATCAGTTCGCGCTCTTCGAAATGAACCAGGTCTATCCAAAGAATCTTGGCACTGATGACGACAAAGTTCCTGTCGGTCGCCACGAGCTCGGCTTTGTCTTCGTTTCGCAAAAAGAGCAGAGCAACTACTATCTTGCTAAGAAATATCTCGAAAGCTTGCTCGACAGTTTGAATGTTTCACACATTCTTATCGAGTTCGAAAAGAACACGACTAACTCCTATTACGAACCAAAGCGTTCAGCTACGATTAAGGCTGGCGACGTAGTATTGGGTTACATTGGTGAGATTCAGCACAAAGTTTTCCGCGGTTTCAAACTTCCAAATGGCACCGCCGCATTCGAACTTTCGCTCAAAGATCTCCTCAGTGCCGAGCAGGGCGTCAATAGCAAAGACTTCCGCTCTAGTGACTATCCAGCAGTGCTTCGCGACATTACGCTCACTGTCGATAGCGACGTAAAATATGTAGATATCGAGTCCAAGCTCCGCGCGATTCTCAGCAGCTATATCTTCAAGCTTGCACCAACTTCCATCTATCAGGCAGAGGGTAGCGAGACGAAGAATCTTAGCTTCCATATCGAGTTCGCTGCGCCGGACAAGACACTGACAAAGGGCGAGATTTCCGCTATAATGGAAAAATTAGAAGCAGTAAAATAATTGGGTGGACACGGAGGTAAAATGATTGTTAACGAAGAAAGAAAAACCACGCCAAAACAGCGTATTGTTATTGCGTTAATTGCCGTTTTCTTGCTTGGCAGTACCTTTGCGCTCTACGCAGGTATCGTGCTTAGCTTCAAAAACCAGGAAACTCAGACCGCTCTCAGCGAAGAGAAGCAGAACCGTTTCTCTGAACTCTATGCAGAGTTCCAGGGCCGCCAGGATGAGCAGGCCAAAGAGCTTTCCGCTAAATACTTTGATACTTTCAAACAGTATCGCCAGAGCGTAAAAGCTTTCAACGCTGCTAGCGTTAATACACTTCAGGTTCGGGATCTCGTAACCGGTACCGGCGCAGAGGTTAAGTCCGAGGAAGACGGCGAAGGCAAGGTAACCAGCTGGTTCACCAACTATGCGGCATATTACATCGGCTGGCTATCTGATGAAACAATCTTCGATTCCTCCTTCGATAGCACTGACAGCCCAGCTTCGCTCAAGAGCCCACTTAAGGGTAGCGCAAGCATGATTCAGGGTTGGCTCGAGGGTATTGAAGGTATGAAGATTGGCGGTGTTCGCGAAATCACCATTCCATCCGTTATGGGCTATGGCGATGCCGCTCAGGGCAACATTCCTGCCAACTCTCCGCTCAAATTCATCGTTATGCTTGTCGAAAAACCAGCTCCACTTGAAGTGTCTGATGAACTCGAGCGGCTTGGAAAAGAGCTTTACGGCGGTTATTCTATTCGCGACAACCAATAATTAGCGTCTAAAAGCCACCTCGTAACAGGGGTGGCTTTTTGTTGGTTAAGCATAAGCGGCCTTGACTTTTTTGACCAAGTGTGGTATAATGGTCTCATGGCGTTAGAATTTAGCGCCATAGATCATTAAGAACCTACATCTAGAACGCAGAATCCTATCTTATGTCTGCACTCCTTAGCATTTCGCCTCTAAAATGCTCAGAAATGCAGACATAAGGCACTAGCTAGAGCTAGCGCAAATAATTTGAAAGGAGGTCTGCGCTATGGCAAAAATCTTTTATCACGAGTTCACACCATCATTCTCAGCAATCGTCATCATTGTATCAGTTGTTCTAATTGGCATTGCATTTTACACTGGATGGCGCTCAGTGACGGTTCGCCCACGTAGAGTGAGCGGAAAGAAAAATCCTACGTATCCGGATCGTCCAAAGTTTACTTCTTCTAAAGCTGCGAACGTACGCAGCGTATTTTCTAGAAGTGAATTAAGAAACGCGGAAGTATGCGACAGCATTATTCACTTTTGCAGCAAAACCAGAGACTTTATCTGGGCTACATTAGCTGGTGTTGCATTCGCAGCAACGTTTGGTGCGGAGCATTGGGATGGTATGTGTCAGTGGTTTATCAATCACTTAGCATACAATGATGGAGCTGCATGGGGGGACATTATGGCGTACATTACGCTCGTCTTCCTTGGTGGTGGTTTCGGTTGCTTATTCTACGTTATTCGTGAATATGCACAGTATATGCATGGCTGCATTCTTATGGGCAAATACCTTAAGATCGGCAAGCGCCCTATACTGAAAGAAACCCCTACATTGCTTCACTATGCTGAACTTTTCAAATGGGCGATCGTTAGCTCAATCGAAGAAGAGAAGCAGAAGAAAGCTGCAGCAGAAGCAGAGAAGCGCCGCAAGGAGCTTCACCGTACAAAGAAGCCTTATAGCTGTCAGATCGTCGATATGAGCGATCGTATCGCGGTCGGACAGAATAGATAAGGATGTAGGTTCAACACTTGGGTCGGTTCGCAAGAGCCGGCCCATTTCCTTTTTTAGTAAGGCAGCAATGATTGATACCAGAGTTGCAAATCTTCGAGTAGTGACATGTCGGCGCCACTTTCGGCTAATTCTTGAATGCGCTTAATATAACTATTGGCGCTATTTTTTATGCGATTAATGCGGTATTTTTCCCAGGCGGCATGCTCAGATTCGGAGAGAGAATTCTCAAAGTTGCGCGCTTTGTAGTGCAGTAACAAATCCGGCAAACGTGGGTCATGAAAATCTGGATGAAAGTCTGCCAAGTCGTTCAAAGTTGCACGCGTGATTGCCTTGCATTTAATGCGATCTGGCTCGTCAAGAAAGCCATCATAGAGCGCGCTTTCGCTATCGACAGAAGGTGGGAATTCTGGACGTTCTTCGTTCTCGCTGCGCATACGTTCAATGAAATCTGGATGCGCAAGTAGGGCTTTTAGATTCTTTTCAATCGTCGCTTTGTCGAGTCCGATTTTCTTCCAACCATCCCCCTGTTCGAGTACACCAAGTGGCGCAACGGCCGGGCAGTGATTATATTTCAATTCTTTCACGGTCGGGAAGAATTTTGGCTCTTCTTGGGCAAGCAATTCGTCCAAATTATAGCGCAAATCAAAGACAAGTACGTTGCCGTTCTTAGCTGGCGCAATCGGGTAGGCGACGGTCGTTTTTTCGTGCGCACTGGAATACTGACCGCAGGAATAAACGAAGGCGGCAGGCGTTTGTAAATTAACTAATTTTTGCACGGCTTTTTTCTCGCGCATCTTGAATAGCCAATCATAGAGCTGTGGCTGCTTGTCGCGAATTAAACGCGTCACGTCGATGAGTGCATTCACGTCAGCGAGCGCGTCGTGAGCATTCTCGTGCGAAATGCCGTTGAGTTTCGTAATAAGTTCAAGACGGTTGGTTGCTTTACCTTCGTCGGTTACTGGCCAGTTAATGCCTTCAGGACGCAAAGCACGCGTCATACGCACGACGTCGAGCATATCCCAGCGGCTGCGGCCGTCTTTCCATTGCCACTCATATGGATCATAAAAGTTGCGCCAGAAGCAGTGACGCATATGCTCATCATCAAAACGCACGGAGTTGTAGCCACAAGCAATCGTACCCGGCGTAAAGATTTCTTCCATGACATATTTACAGAACTCAGCTTCAGTCAAACCATCGAGCTGAGTGCTCTGTGGTGTGATGCCGGTGACCATAATTGCGTCTGGGCTTGGCAGAGTATCGTTTGGGAGTTTTACTAGCAAATTAATCGGCTCGCCGATTGGTTCTAGATTCATATTCGTGCGTTGACCGGCGAACTGCATAATGCGGTCGGCGCGCGGGCTAAGACCGGAAGTTTCTAGGTCATAAAAGAAGAATGTTTGCTCCATAAACCAATTGTAGCATTTTTTAAAATGCTTATGTTTTTAATCTGTTAGCAAACTCTTTATAATAAAAGTATGTCTAAGTTGGTAGGTATAAATTCACTTCGGTTTTTCGCGATTGCATTTATCGTTACCTACCACCTATTTAGAGAGTTCTTGCCGGGTGGCTTCTTGGCGGTTGAAATCTTCTTCTGCCTTTCCGGCTTTCTTGTTACTAGTAAAATTATTCGTGAAATAAAAACAACGGGCAAATTGCACTACGATACTTTTTTGCGCTCGCGTTTTGATCGCCTATTTCCGACATTGCTCGCCTGCGTTTTAATTAGTCTCGTTTTTGGCATTTTTGCTAACCCTGACGTACTGACTGGCGCGCGCACCAATACACTCACGGCTCTTACTTTTTCGACGAATATATCCGAACTTTTGACGGGCGGCAGCTATGAAAATACTTATTTGCCGAACATTTTTGAGCACACTTGGTTCCTCGCACTTTTGTTCCAGTTCTACGTCGTTCTACCGCTTATCTTCAAGCTCTTTTTGAAGATTTGCGATAAGTCACGCGATGCAATTCGCTCGTCTGGTATAACACTTTTGATTCTTAGTATTTCGTCGGCAATTTTGATGGCTTGCTATGGCGGTTTCTTTGGTATGCCAGACCGCGCATATTTTGCGCTCGATTCGCACGCGATGGCGCTTTGTTTAGGCTCCGCCTTTGCGGTCTTTAACTATTTCAAGCCACGCGCGCCACGCACCGTAAATCGTATCCCATTTATTGCGCTGATTATTTCGTCGGCTGCAATGATTACGCTCGCTTTCTTCTTCCGCTACGACAGCCCGCTAACCTTCATTGTTGGTATGCCGGCTATGGCAGTCTTAACAGTGATTACACTCACTTGTATCATCCGCCTACAAAAAAATATTCACGAACGCCGAAAAACAAGAAATGTTGTACGCATTTTTGAAGCAGCTGGCAACCTTTCATATGGCGTCTATTTGTATCATTGGCCGCTCTACATTTTGCTACCGCATTTATTGCCGTACGACACTGCAATTTGGGGTTACGCATTGATCAATGTTTTGCTTAGCTTTGTGCTTTCGGCAGTTACTTATAAGGCCGTGCAGGTTGAGAATCCGCTCAAGAAATTCCGTAAGCGTCGCCGCATTTCACGCATTTCCCGCGTTGCGGTTGCGACGGCCATTTTGATTATTGCGGGCTTTACGCTCGTGCGCGCGCCAAAGACTTCTAGTATTGCCGAGCAACTTAGCGAAGCGGCTGGGCAGAGTAGTGAAGAACTAACCGAGCAAACTGTGAACGAAAGTAATTATCTAGATCTCGCTTCGGTTTTGAATGAAACTATTGATGCCTTTGACGAAAACCTTCGCCTCGCGCAAGACTTAGAATTAATGCCAGCACCGACCGGCTCACTCGCCGCAACTAATGTTCATGACGCAAAAGTTCTGGTGATTGGCGACTCGGTTACGCTCGGCGCAAAACAGGCAATTGAAGCTACGATCGCTAAATCCTTTGTTGATGCAAAAGAAAACCGCGGCATTGAAGCTGCACGTACAATCCTTGCTAACTATGGCGCTTCTGGCAGGTTGCCGGCAACCATCGTAATTAGCCTTGCGACTAATCAGCGCACGATTACAAATGAGATTTTACAGGACATCGTTAATGTGGCAGGAAGTGGACATAAGTTTATCTTCGTTACGGCCTACGCTGGCCCACTCCAGCCACGCGACACACAGAACGCCGCACTCAAAGATTACACAAAATCGCATGACAATGTCTATGTCGCAGACTGGTGGGCGGTCTCGCACGATAACTGGTCGCTCATGTACGCAGATCATATTCATTTGAATCCTTCCGGCCGCACTGCCTACGCGAATTTATTAAGTAATGTTATAAGGGGGATGCGATGAGCAAGGCAAAGAAAAACACTCAGCGCAATTTTGCTGTCCTTGGATTTATTGCCGCCTTTGTCTTCTTTGGTGCCGAGGTATTTGCGGTTTGCACAGCAAAGAATCAATATGATTACGTTCGCGCAAAATCTTCCGCCGAAGAATTATCGGTCGAACTCGGATTGATATCGTCCGCATTCAACTCTGGCAATAAAAAACTATATGAAGATTCGGTTGCTCGTTATCGTGCTACTTTGTCCGACTTTACGAATAACGAATATGTTCATCTTCGCCAGGCTGACCTACTTAACGAGCTTCGTGATTACAGCAATCTACTTAAGGACGATCAAGAAAAAATTGGCGAATTTCTCGAATTAAGCGCTGCTCTTTCTAGTATTCATTCCGAACTACAACTCAATCAGCGCGAGACGCTTGATGCTACAAATTTCTATCACACGCAGGAGACCTTCCAGCATTTGCGCGAGGCGCTTGATGTTATCGATTCGGAAGATCTGAAGAATATTAAAGAAAAACTTGATGCTTTTGCGCAGGAAATTATGAGTCTCGCGGAGAGCTCCGCAATTTGCGTTTCTGTCTGCCCGAAGGATAGCTTTGCGGATAAGCAGACTAAGCTAAAAGAAATCAAAGAACGCTATGCGAAAGAATTGAACGAACTTAGTGAGAAAGCGTCAGAAGATTATAATCCGAGCGAAATAATTGTTCGTCTTAGCGAAATCTAGTTGACAAACTAGCCGAAAACGCTTATACTATTTTTGATTATTTCTATAAATAAAAAAAGGTCAACAGATGAAAAAAATAAAAAATAAAAAAGCGCTCGGCATTGCGGCACTTGTTGGCGGACTTGTAGCTATTGGCGGCACAGTTGCCTACTATTCCGATACGATGCACTTCAATAACCTATTTGGCATAGCGGATTACGTCGTCGATTACACGGAAAACTTCGAAAGTCCGGAAAACTGGGCGCCATGCATGGAGACGCCAAAAACCATCACTGCGACAAACCGCGGCAACACACCAATTGGTGTTCGTATTAAGCTTGATCAATCGTGGAAGAGTCAGTCCGGTGAAAATTTGCCACTAACTATGAACGTCGATGGCGAAGATCTTTCGATTGCAAGCATTAATCTCGACGAATCGAATCGCGACAAATGGCTCTTTGATGGCGAATATTATTACTACTATAGAGCGCTTGAGCCAGGCGAGACGACTGAGTCTCTCCTAAAATCTGTTACCTTTAACTGTAAAGTAAATCTTGTTAGCGATGAAATTACCTATACGCAGACCGAAGATGGCATTATAGGTATGAGTAGTCAGAATGAATATCTGAAATCTAAGTTCCATCTAAACGTGCGCGTGCAGTCTATTCAGCGTAATGCTATGATGTCGACTTGGCATGGTCCGGCAGCGCGATTCCCAGAGGGCTGGGTAATCTCGCATGAAGGTTGGGCACCGTATAGCAAATACTTTACGACTTCGCGCATTGCGCCAGTCGTGAAGATTGAGCGCGTCGATAGCTTGCCGGATTATGAAGTAATCTCAAAGAATACGGCTCCTACGGATGGCGTAAATTATATGGTTAAACTCGATGATGGCACCACCGACATTAAGCTTTATGCTTGGATAGAAGATAGCACGCTCAAGTTCTATACTAACGCGCCAGTTATTATGACTAATAAAGACATGAACTATGCATTTGAGCACTATACTAATTTGACTGATATTTCAGAGCTCGGCAATTGGTATTGGGGCGAGACCGAAACTTTATCTGATACTTTTCGCGGGGATAAAGCGCTCACTGATATCTCTGCGCTAAGCGCAATCAAGGATGCAACGATTACCGACGTGGCTCGCATCTTCTCTGAATGTAATAATCTAGAGGATATCTCCGTATTAAGCCAATGGAAAACGAAGATTCGTGGCGGTATCAATAACTATGGCATGATGGCTGCGTTCGAGAGCACTTCTATTAGTGATGTGACGCCAATTAAGGATTGGGATGTTTCCGAAGCGAACGACTTTGCGTTTACTTTTGCGAACACGAAAGTTACTGACACGACTCCGCTAGCGAATTGGGACATGCACAGCGCTCAACGTATGCAATATATGTTCTCGGCATCAAATCAGAAGGTTTCGAGTATGAATACGAGTGGTCTCGTGAACTGGGATCTTTCGGGCATGCGTGCAGCTGCGCGCTCAGATGCGTTTACTAAAATGTTTAATAAGGTTGTAGATTCTGCGCCGACGACCGGTAGCTGGTCGGCTGGTAGCTGGGATAGCAAAGGCACCTTTAGCTGGAACTAAATACAAAAGCCGCCCATATAAAGGCGGCTTTTTGATGGTAGAATAATAGTATGCATAAGATTATTTTTCCCGAAGCAAATAACGAATATATCAAAGAAGCTGCTGCTCGCTTGAGTAGTATTTGCGAGCCCGTCTTAGTTGAATCAAGCGTCCAGGACGCTGCTGTAAAAATAATTGATGGCGAAGCTGACGCGATGGTGGCTGGTATTGATTATTCTTCGCGCGACGTTATTCTTGCTACGCGCGACGTTATTGGCATCGCAGAAGGGAAAAAGACTTTCTCTAGTTTGTTTGTGGCTAAGTTCCCCAATGGGCGGAGAATTATTATTTCTGATGGCGCCACTTGCAAAAATCCGACCAGCGAACAGCTTGCGGATATTATTGAACTGGCTAATGATGCGGCGGCAAAAATACTTGATGATCAGCCTCACCTTGCGGTATTAAGTTTCTCTACTTTCGGTTCTGGCGGTAAGGATCCTTCGATGGAGAAGACCGCAGAAGCTATTGCGATTATTCGAGAGCGTCGCCCAGATATCCTAGTCGATGGCGAAATGCAGCTCGATGCAGCCGTCAATCCACGCGTCGGCGAAAAGAAAGCGGCAGCTCACGGCGTCTCTGAGGTAGCAGGACATGCTAACGTATTAATCGTTCCGGATATTAATTCTGGCAACATTTTGTACAAGTCTATCGAGCAATTTGCTGGCGCAACGGTCGCTGGCCCAATCCTTCTTGGCTTCGCGAAACCAGTCTCTGATCTTTCGCGCGGATCGACCGTCGAAGATATAGTACTTACTGCAGAATCTCTCTTAAAACTGATTTGATTTTTAGCTCCATTTAGCTTATGCTATAAGTAAGTAAAAGGTACATTCATGAATAATAAAAAGGTCATCATTGCTATAGCTCTATTATTTGGAATATGCTTTGTTTTTAGTCTTACTTTTGCCTATAGTACAGACGAATCGGTTTTAGAAAATAAGTTCAAACTTGGCGAATGGAAGACGGTTTATACTGAGGAATTCGAATCGCCGAGCAATTGGGTTACTTGTGAAACAATCGACAAAACGATTACTGTCAAAAATGAATCAGATACTGATGTTGCAGTTCGCATAAAACTAGAAGAGCAGTGGTTGAGCAAAGACAATGAGCCACTTTCTCTATATAGCAATGCGTCAGACGTCCGAATGGCTCAGATAAATATGGCTAATACGGATAAATGGGAAAAAAGGGGGGCCTACTATTACTATAATATTAATTTGAGAGCCAATGAAACGGCTGTTACGCCTATTTCTGGAGTAACTCTCAATTGTGATGCTAATTTGAATGATGACGTAGACTATGCTGGTGGCACGTATCGTCTTAAAGCGACCGCTCAAACGATTCAAGCGAGCCAAAAAGACAAATGGACGGCCAACCTCCTCTATGACGCGACTGCCGCGAAGACAAGAGGCGTCGATATGGCTAAAGGAGTAAATTTTGCAAAAGCTCCACAACATCTAGTCTATGGAGGCGCAGGGACTACGACTGCCGATAATGGTGTAGGAGTTATTACTTATCATAGGACAGCTTCATCGACGCATCCAGTATATTATTACCGTGGCGATGTTAATGACAACTTCGTAATTTGGCGCAACTATTGTTGGAGGATTGTTCGTACGACTACTAGTGGGGGTACAAAGATTATTTATAGCGGCACCGTCTCAAATAATACTTGCGCCGAGATGGGGTCTTACATTGCGGATGAAGTCTCTTTTAATAGTGGCGGGGGGCACTATGGCGTCGCCGAAACTGGCTATATGTTCGAAGAGGGGCAATCCGCAAAGAATACTAATGACTCTGTAATTAAAAAAGAAGTCGATAAGTGGTTTAAGAATAATATAATTCTCGGTGAGGATGATTTAGAGGATACAGTATTTTGTAATGACAGATCTATGTATAGAGACCCATACATGAGCGGATATTATAGATTAACAAAAAGCTACAGCATCGATACATATTATTCGGCATACGGCACGTATGCTCCGTCATTAGATTGCGCAAATGAAGTAGATAGATTTACTAGAGATAAGGCGAATGGGAATGGCGATTTAACTTTTCCGATAGCGCTAATCACTGCAGATGAAGCAACAATGGCCGGTGCGTGTTGGTCGAGCTGTAGCGAGGATATACCTAATGATACACAATACATTTCTTATTTAACGAAATCAAATCATCAATATCGTAATTATTATACGATGACTCCTGAGCAGCAAAATTACCTATTTTCGATTCGGACTGGCAGGGATGGTCTGTGGTATGACTGGTTTTCTAATAAACAAGTGGTTCGTCCGGTAGTTTCACTTAAGGCGGATACGAGATATACGAGTGGTGATGGCACAGCAGCTAATCCGTATATTGTAGAAAAATAGTAGCAATAATAAAAAATAATCTCCCGTTTGGGAGATTATTTAGTTTATTTCTTTTTCCTGCTGCGTCTAGTAACGCCGTCGAGGCGGCCGCGCATATCGCGCATTGCGTTCATATAGTAGAGGAATGCATCGTACGGGGAATCGTATGGCGAGAAGTACGCGTGAACGTCGCCATCATTGAAGTACTTCGTGCACATGTAATATGGGTGATCGGAAGTTTGCAAACGGCGCCAATCCTCAATTACATCAGGTTCGCCGCTAGCGAGTACCTCAGACTTCAAATCGTAGACCGCCTTCATTGCTTCATGCTGCATCGAGTTGCCGAGCCAGGCGCTCAAATCGCGCTCAGTATCAGCCCAAGTGACTGTCCATGGCATTGAAATCTCTGCGGTCGGTTCTGCGCTATCGCAAGCCTCAGAAACGGTAAGGAAGTTATTATCTTTGTCGCGATCCCAGCGATAGACTAGGTGCTCGAAGAACTCGAAGATGCCGGTATCTTCCCAAATGTTCTCACCGAAGGTTTCGAAATCCATGAAGAGATTGATAAGTGGACCACGGAGGGTTGCAGCTTCGAGCCATTGAATATATTTGTCGACCGTAAGTGGCCACTCTTTCCAGTGCTTGTCGGAGAAGCGGAAAGCGACATCGTCAGAAAGGCGATAGTTTTTCATGAGAAGCTTTATATTCTTGCAGCCTTCTGGGCGGTAAACAAAGTTAGGGCTACGCCATTCAAGAATCTTGTCCCAACCTTCTGCGAGGATGCCCTTGAAGCCAAAGCTATCAGCCCATTTTGCGAGCTCATTATTATAGGAAAGCTCAGTGTTGCGAAAGACCTTGCTACGTACGCCAAAGAGCTCGTGAATGCGGTCCTGATGCAATTTAACCTGCGCTTCAAACTCTTCGCGGTCATAGAAGAAAGCTAGGGAATGGTAATAAGTCTCAGCAACAATTTCAACGCGACCAGATTTTACTAGACGCTTCAAAGTATCAATGATATCTGGCGCCCATTCTTCTGCCTGGTCCAGGAAAGTACCAGTAATAGAAAGGGAAAACTTAAAGCCAGCATAAGTATTAATACATTTTTCGAGACGAGCAAGCATTGGGCGGTAGGACTTTTCGGCTACCTTCTTGAAGATACGCTCGTTATTCGTGCCAGCGTACCAATCTTTTTCCGTCCAATAATCATGATCGTGGTCAACAGAAAAAATACTGTAGTGCTTGAGGCGCCACGGTTGGTGCATGTGCAGATATAAAACAATAGAACGCATGTGTTTAGTATTACCTCGCCTTAGAAACGATTTCTCTTATGTTTCCTTACTTCATCATACACTTCTACGCACTTTTTCGCAACGTCATCCCAAGAGATGCGGGCGTATTCGTGTTTGATTCCATCGCGTAAGGAACTCACAAGAGCAGGGCTCTCGGCGATGTTTACTAATGCTCCAGCAAGCTTGTCTTCGTCCCAGAAATCATAGCGGACGATAGAATGAAGAACCTCGCCGACGCCAGATTGTTTTGTGACAATCAAAGCATTGCCATGGTGTGCTGCCTCGAGGGCGGTGAGGCCAAATGGTTCAGAGACGGAAGACATGACGAAGATATCGGAAATACTATAGATATCACGTAGTTGTTTACCGCGAATAAAACCAGTAAAGATAACGTTCTGGGAAATACCGAGATCGGCGCTCATGCGCATGAGCTGCTCCTTTTGCTCGCCATCGCCAGCAAAGAGGAAGACCATCTTTGGATGAATGCTGATTGCGCGCGCGGCGGCACGCATCAAATGAAAGAGACCCTTCTGAAGTGTGAAGCGACCAACGGTCGAAACGATCGTGTAACCTTTCTTCTTGAGATTTTCGAGATACTGATAGCTGGAGCCGTCGAAATGATAATCGTCGTCTGGCATCGTCCAACCGTTGTAAGCTACGTCAATTTTGCTAGGTGGGATGCCGTAGCGCTCAACGATGATATTCTTGGTTGCTTGAGAAACGGCGATAATCTTGTCGGCCCAAACGAGACCTTCGTACTCAATCTGGTGAATGAGCGGGTTGCCACCATTGGCGCCACCGCGGTCAAACTCAGTCGCATGGACGTGGGCAATGAGCGGAATACCGAAGTTCTTCTTCGCAAGAATGCCGGCCTCATAGGTGAGCCAGTCGTGCGCGTGAACAACGTCAGGCTTAAACTCCATCAGATAGCGCTGAACGAATTCGCAATAATTCTTCTGGATATCGCGGATAGATAACACCTGCTGGGTTTTGGTGTGATGGAATTTCTTTACCTCGATTTCCTTTGATTCGTAAGCGCCGCCGTAACGGATCAGCGGGTCAATATTCATAGCAGAGAGTACTCTCATGTACTCAAGATGATGCTCGGCTTCGTATGGGACAACAAAATCAATATCCGCACCCATTTTGGCCAAGGATTTGGAAAGATTCAAACAGGCTACTCCGAGGCCACCACTGTTGTGCGGCGGGAGCTCCCAACCCAGCATTAGAATTTTCATCTTTTATTAGTATAGCACTAGCGCAATGAAAATGCACCCCAAAAACCAGGAAAAACCCGCCTCCTGCATGGAGACGGGAACAAATTAAATGTACTGCCAATCGCTGATTTGCGGCGAAAGCTTGTGCTCGGATAAAACCTCGGAGATATTGTCTTCTGTGAGTACAATTCTCTCTACGCCGTCTTTGGTAACGATGAAAAGAGTGTCATTCTCATGAAGTTTCTTGCGGTTTTTGTTGCATTGGATTACGATTACGCGCTTATATTTACACTTCGCGCGCAAGATGATATTGTCGTAATTACGTGTATTGCGACCATAGCCTCCTCCGGAAAGCACTTCGATACTGTTGACGTCGGTTTTTCTTACCAAGACAGCATCGGTTCGCAATCTAGTGTCGGCGAACGGACTGATGGTGTATAGAATCATATGGATTGATCCATAATTGCCGCTCGACATCTCGTTCGGTTTTACGCTAAGTGTAGGGCCAGCAATGTCGGTCACGATAATGCTGAAATCGTCATAGACCTTATCGCCGTCGAAATCGACACTACCCACTTTTAGCGTTACGCCTGTGCCTACATAGAGCGGTGCTTCTACGTGTAGCGAACCGTTTTTCTTTGGTCTTAATCGCCTGAAGTAATAACCTCCGCTTTTGTAAGACCTCCAGCGACGCACGCAAATCGGTACATTAGAGTATAATGGCATATTTTTGCCCTCCCCAAAAATAGACTTTAGGCTGACAAGCTCCTAACTTTCTAATTATATCACACTTATGCCAAAAAGTCAATTTTAACAGGGGCGACTAAAGCGCGAACTGTGAGTTATAAAGCTCGGCATAGAAGCCATTTTTCTTCATGAGTTGAGCATGTGAGCCGGTCTCGATAATGTTGCCCTCGTTCATTACGAGAATCAAATCAGCGTTCTTAATCGTCGACAAACGGTGCGCAATAATAAACGAAGTACGACCTTCCATAAGTTTATCCATCGCCTTCTGAACGAGCTCTTCGGTACGCGTATCAACGTTCGAAGTCGCCTCGTCGAGAATAAGGAATGGTGCGTCTTCGACCATACCGCGCGCAATCGTAAGCAACTGCTTCTGACCAGCGGAGATCGAATCATTCTCCGTAATATCAGTCGAGAGTCCATTTGGTAAAGTCTTAATGAAATGCGTGAGTCCGACGGTCTTGCAGATCTTCATAACTTCATCGTCGCTAACTTCGCGGCGGTTATAAACGATATTGTCGCGCACGGTGCCAGAGAATAGCCAAGTATCCTGAAGGACCATTGTGAAGAGGGAATGGACGTCTTCGCGCTTCATTTCTTTGGTTGAAATACCGTCGATGCGAATGTCGCCCGAGTTGATTTCGTAGAACTTCATGAGCAGGTTGACCATTGTGGTTTTACCGGCGCCAGTTGGGCCAACGATTGCAATCTTCTGGCCAGCCTTTGCTTTAGCGGAGAAGTCCTTAATTGTTAATTTATCGCTATCGGCGTAGCCAAATTTCACATGATCAAATTCGATATCACCGCGGATTTTGTCCTTATCGACAACGGTCTTAATTTCGGATTCGTCAGACAATTCTTCTTCGTCAATAAACTCGAATACACGCTCGCTTGCGGCTGCTGCGGCCTGCAAACTAGACATCGATTGTGCGATGCGTGAAAGTGGGGAAGTGAAGAGGCGAACGTAGCTAATAAATGCCACGATGACGCCAAAAGTAATCGCGTTATTTGTAACGAGCAATGCGCCAGTTACGCAGACTGCGACGTAGCCGAAGTTGCCGATGAAGGCCATCATTGGATGCATTAAGCCAGACAAGAATTGGCTGCGCTGGTTAGCGAGATAAACGCGTTTGTTGAGCGCGTCGAATTTCTTGTCGCTTTCGGCTTTGCCGTTGTAGGCTTTCACGACATTAAGGCCAGAATAGACTTCCTCGATATGTGCATTGATTTTGCCAAGTTCTTTTTGGCGCATCGCAAAATACTTCTGCGACTTGCCGAGCACGGCGCCCATGCCGACAAAACCAAGCACGCTCGCGCCGACGGCGACCAAAGCCATCGTCCAGTTCGTAATGAACATCATAATTACTACGCCTACCATCAAAGCTACTTCACTCACGATAGTCGAGAGGGAATTATCGAGACTCTGCGCGACCGTATCGACGTCATTTGTGACGCGGGAAAGAATATCGCCGGTCTGGTTATGGTCAAAATAATGTAGCGGCAAACGATTAATTTTATGCGAAATGCGTTTGCGCAAATCACGTGCGAAGCCGTTAGAAACTTGCGCCATAATAATACCCTCGGCGAGCTCGAGCAATGCGGAGCTAGCGAAGAGTGTTGCGATGATCGCGACAATATTCCAAACTGCATCGAGGTTGATAGTATTGCCTGGTATCAAGCCGGCCGTAATTTGATCAGCCAAATCGGATAATTGATCAGGCGCAATAATTGTCAAAACCGAACCGCCTGCTGCGCAAAGCGTTGCAATAATTGCCAAGATTTTTGCGCCACGAAGCTCCTTGAATAAGCGCGAAATTGCTGCGCCGAAGTTCTTGCTCTTGTCCTGGTTCTCGCCAGGTTTTCTGCCACCGTTAAACATTGAGCTCCTCCTTCGTTAGCTGCGAAAGTGCAATCTGCTTATAAACCTCGCAATTCTTCATTAGTTCTTTATGAGTGCCCATGCCAACACATTTGCCTTCGTCGAGCACAATTATTTTATCGGCATGCATGATAGTGCCGATGCGCTGCGCAACAATCAGATTCGTAGCATTCTTGGTGTATTTTTTGAGATCATGGCGCAAAGCTGCGTCGGTCTTATAATCAAGTGCCGAGAAGCTATCGTCAAAGATATAGATTTCTGGATCGCGCGCAATTGCACGTGCAATCGCGAGACGCTGTTTTTGACCGCCAGAAATATTCGTACCGCCTTGAGCAATGTGCGCATTATAATCTTTCTCCATCTTCTCGACGAAGCTCTTTGCCTGCGCAATTTTGACGGCCTGTTTGATTTCTTTTTCGCTCTTTTTGCCGCGGCCATTATCGCCGTAAGCGACGTTGCTAGAAACCGTGCCGTTAAACATTACGGCCTTCTGTGGCACGTAGCCGATGCGATTATGCAGAGCCTTCTGTTTATAATCGCGTACATTGACGCCGTCGACGAAAACCTCGCCGTCGGTTGCGTCATAGAAACGTGGCACGAGGTTAATTAAAGTCGATTTGCCGGAGCCGGTCGAACCGATGAATGCGACCGTCTCACCTGCTTCTGCGCGGAAAGAAATATCACGCAGAAGGTAATCTTCGGCGTCTGGATATTTGAAAGAAACGTTGCGGAATTCGACTGTGCCACGCTCGGCGGTTTCGTCATCAAAAGTACCGTCTTTGATCGATTCCTTCGTCTTCAATACTTCATTAATACGGTTTGCAGAAACCTGAGCGCGTGGCAAAATCATGAGGGTAATTGCGACAAAGAGGAAGCTCATAATGACGTGCATTGCATAGGTAGAGAACACGACCATGTCGCTGAAAATCGCGAGCCTATCCATCATTGCTGCACCGCTAATTAGATATGCGCCAATGACGTAAATGATGACCGTCAAAAAATTCATCACGAAGTACATTGTTGGCGACAAAATCGAGAGCATGCGTTCATTGAAGAGCTGTGTTTTCGTGAGTTCGGCGTTAGTATTATTGAACTTCTTTTCTTGATATTTCTCGGCGTTAAAAGCACGCACAACGCGGATGCCGGTGAGGTTTTCGCGCGTAATGCCGTTGATGCGGTCGGTAAGTTTCTGGACTCTCTTAAAGCGGGGAATCACGAGCGCCATAACGATTGCCATGACGGAAAGCAAGAAAACAACGGCGATGCCAGTAGCGGTGCTCCATTGCCAGCTCTTGTTGGAAATCTTAATGATTGCCCAAGCGGCTGTGAGTGGGGCACGCACGAGCATTTGTGCGCCCATCGCGACGAACATTTGAATTTGAGTAATATCGTTCGTCGAGCGAGTGATAAGGCTACTAGTCGAAAACTTTTTAACCTCGTGCATACTAAGACTCTCGACTTTATTGAAAAGCTTTTTGCGCGTATTCATTGAGAGGCGCGCACTGGCGGTTGCGAAGCAAAAACTTGCGCCAACTGTAGCAATAAAACTAATTAATGCACAGAGCATCATCCAGCCGCCATTGCTGAGAATTTCGCTCATTTCGCTGCCAGGAGTCTGCACTAAGCGAGTGATCTCTGACATGTAATCCGGCATTTTTAGTTCCAAGCCCACCTGGACGGCTACAAGTAGGATTCCGCAGATTAGGAAGCCTAAATCCTTCGCGCGGAAGTTCCGAAAAATTCTAAACATTTAATCATTCTAGCATGAAAACAGGCCCCTCTTCAAGAACAGAGGGGCCTTAGGGGGTGCTTCTGTCGTGGTGACCAGAAGCGGGTTAATGGATTCTTGGGCTACAGTTCAGATGCAGGGGTACATTTTCGGTTCTTTGGTTCATTATATATCCTACTTGCGTCATACTGTGTTGCTTGATTGTTGCACATCCTTTCGTATCGCCGCGTCTGCTGCCGTAAGGATGTCGTTATTTAATTGTCCGTTATTTTCTTATCTCTCATAGTCCCCCGCTATAAGACTCAAGCTCCAAGAATCAGGTTAAAGTGCTACCAGTCGCTGGTATATACGTGTATTACTGCCTCACTGGGAGGATACACACCTGTTGCGACTGAGAGGTATTATAACACATATATTTAAAAAATGGAAATAAAAAGTGCCCAGCATCTTAAGCGACGCTGGGCAGGGGGGTGCGGATACCGAGAGTGGTATACTCAAGGTAAGCGCAGATAGTGATCTTTTTGCGCCAAGTGCGCAGGGCCTCTAGCAGGCCATTGAGGATTCATGAACAATCAGATTTTGTTTTGCTTGTTTGTTGCACTTCTAGTGACCACTATCTCATACATTGAAAGGAGCCCTAAGTGAGAAAGTCTGTAGGTAATTGGCCCCCACCAGGCCATCAGACAATCTCAGTTTGCTAAAAGCAGTCGGCTTTAGGACGCCGATAAAAGAATAACTTTAGCGTCAAAAATGCCAAACTACACTCCTATTGTAGCATAGATTTGCAAAAAAGTCAAGAAATTTGTCTATAATTCGCGAATAATCTTAAGAGAGGAGCGAATTGCTCTATCTTTTGTGCCTGCTTGACTGCGTAAATCGCGGATTTCGTTGCGAAGATTATCTGTATGTTCGTAGTCGATTTTATCGAATGCACCAGCAATTTCGTACTGAGAGTTGAGGCGCTCAATCGCAGTAAGTTCGTCCTCTTTCTTGTCTGCGGCAACGATACATTCATTGCGTTCTTTGCGTAGGTTGGAGATCTTCTCGCGAGTAGCGCGGAAGAAATCCTCGTTAGCTTCTTCATAAGCATGCTCAGCATCGATATTAATCTCGGCTGGCGCAACATTATGCTCAATTGGTGCAACAGGTGCAACTGGTTCGACTGGCTCAATTGGTGCAATTGGTTCAATTGGAGCAATTGGTTCTACTGGCTCTACTGGTGCGATTGGTCCCACTTTTTCTTCCTCCGCTACTTTTTCTTCAACTACTTCTTCATTGTCGCCGTTAAATAAATCTTCGGCTTCAGGTGTTTTGTCTACGATATCAATAGACTTTCCGGCTGGTTTTTCTGTTTCTGGTGTGACTTCTTCTGGCATGTCGTCAACAGGCGTTTCGATAAAATCGCCTATTTCGGAGAAATCGGATAAATCTTTCTGTTCCTTTGGACCTTCGAAGCTAGCCGTACCAGGCGTATCGTCGGCAAGCGCTGCGTCGATATCGATATTGATTTGAGTTGGTTTGGATAATGGCTTTAGACCGCCTTCTGGCATAGAAGGAGTGTCGTCGCCTTCTTTGCGCACGTTAATTGGGATTGGATTTCCGCCAATTACTGGTGCAATGCCGTGGCTCTCATCCGCTGCTGCCTGCGCATTTGGATCATCGTTAATAATGCTCATAAAACACCCTTTTTAGTAAATAATTAAAATAATTTTAGCATAAGCGTGTTATAATTTAAACAAATAAAAGGGAAGGTCATGGCGAAAAAGAAAGTCCGTCGTTCTGAAGCGGCGCATCTTCGTAAAATGAGATTTATTTGGGTTGTTGCCTTATTCTTTTTGGTGCTCCTAGTCTTATTGGATGTCATTATTGTTCGTAACCAACTTCATCCAGTTAACCGCGCTCTTTCCGAGCCAATCGACTATTCTAAAATTCATTTTGAGGGGTTAGCAATCGATAAAGACGCTCCAGCTGAGGTGCTCGAGCATCCAATCGTAGATTCTAACTATGACTATTCCTGGAATAATATTTCGGTTGCAGTCGACAATAATAATGTTATTACGCGCCTTGGTTTCTATACGACCGAGCCATCCGCTAATGACCTCGCATCCGAGGGTGCAAACATTAATAATACTTATATTGATTATCGCGACTATCCGCTTCTCTCAATTTCGGATTTTGTGACCTACTTCGGATATACGAAGATTACTAACTTCGATCATTATAAATATCTAACCTATCAGGATGATAACTACGCTGTAGATATTACGCTCTACGACAGCAAGATTTACAACATTGAACTCTATAAAAAATAAACATTAAAAAATCCACGACAAGTTCGTGGTTTTTTGTTGTGGCAGGGGCGGCAAGACTCGAACTCGCGACACCTGGTTTTGGAGACCAGTGCTCTACCAACTGAGCTACGCCCCTACGTACTTGATAATTATACCATAAATCATATCTCTGTCATGCTACAATATAAACATAAGCAGCGGAATGGGATATAGATGACAAAACGAGTAGATAATTCCGAAGAAATAATCGTGAATGTAAAGACAAGTAGAGTCGAGACTCTTGTTGATGATTTGCCATCTGCTAAAGATAGCGGATTAAAGCCTAGCCTAATATCTACTAATGAGCCAGAGCCATTTAATCCATTTAGTGCGCTCGATTCTGCGCAGTCGTCTGAAGTTGTTTCTGGCACAATTGAAGTTAATGATGAATTGGACGCTGCCGCTGAGGCGGTGACTGCGAAAGAAATAACTCCAACGCCGGAATCGGTTGCTGCTGAGCTAAAAGAAGTTGCTGAGCACGCTGCGCCGGTCGATGACGAATTGGATGACGAACCGGAAACGATCGCTGCGCCAACGTCTGACGATAAAACGAAAGAAAAGAAAATTCTACCAATTATCATTGCAGTCTGCGTCGTCTGTATAGCTATCATTGCGGTTTGCCTCTTCCTATATTTTTCCAAACCAAGCGAGACGGAAGCCGATGATGAAGTTGTAGATAACAGGCCAAAGACTACCACTTACGACTACGTGGTGGGCGCATGGGAATCGCAGGCGGAAGGTGGTTCTTGCTATGTTCTTTCTGAAGGGAAGACTTTCTACTGGCTCCGTAATTGTGGGGATTATGACGATAATTATTACTACGGTAATGTTGACATTATCTTGCGCGGTCAGAAAGCTTTGAGCGGTGCCGGCATGTCCTTTGACGAGGCTAAGAAAATGCTGCAAATCGACGATGACAGAATTACTGAAGATGACGTTTTCTTAATTAATCTCCAGTCGACCGAACGCAAAGTTGGCGGCGTTGATACTACTTCTACGCTCGGCGCGGACCCAATTAGACTTCTATTTGTGCGCCACGGCTCCAGCAGTAAGGCCTATGGCTACCAGTTTAACTCTGGTGATATGTATGTCTTTGCATACAGCTCTGAATCAGTGCTATAATAATTAAAACCTTAAAGTTCTAGGAGAAGTGATGGACCCAAGTTATCTCAAGGACTTACTTTGGCGTGGGCGCGAAGTAGAGTTCGACTACGGCGCAAACCGTTACACAATCAAATTAGTTGATTACCGTTCGTCGACGGAATATGCATTCGGTCGTAAGTGGGGAAACAAAATTACCTCGGATTATTTTGACGACATTCTTTATCGTCGCGACTATGGTGCATCTTTGAGTGAGATGCTTAAAGAAGTTAGCAGTAGCAGTATTTATATCTATTAATATGCTAAAATTATCTTAATGTACGATAAATTTAGTGATTTTATTAAAGATAAACAACATATTTGTGTAATCCAGGCCGAGAACCCGGACGGCGATTCCTTAGGCTCCGCTTTGGCACTCGAAGAGGCGCTTGAGGGTAAGGAAGTATCGCTCTATTGTCCAGTCGATATTCCAAAATATATGCGTTATTTTGCGGGCTGGGATCGCGTTACCAACGACTTCGCCTATAAGGCTGACGCAATTATTATTGTTGATACTGCAAGCTCAACTTTGCTTAGCAAATTATTAGACGATCCAGTTATTCGCAACTGCCTTTATACGACACCGGTGCTTGTAATTGACCATCATGAAACTGAGGCAGATCTCGACTTTGACTATGAGAGTATCATCGAGACAACCTCGAGCTGCTGCGCTTTGCTTTATAAAATCTTCACCGAGCAAAAAGTTGCTATCAATGCGCAGTGCGCTGAGCATTTGCTCTATGGTATTTTTGCCGATACGCTTGGTCTTACTTCGCCATCAACTAGTTCCGACGACTATCGCGCCGCTGCTTCTTTAATGGATGCCGGCGCAAACGTTGCTGAGATGGATGAGCGTCGCCGTGAATTTTCTAAGAAATCTCCACGCATTCTCGATTACAAAGCAGATCTCATTAAACGTGTCGAGTACCATCTCGACGGTCGTCTCGCGACGGTCCTAATTCCGTTTGACGACATTCAGGAATACTCCGACGAATACAATCCGAACGTTCTTATTCTTGAGGAACTTCGTCTTGTCGAAGGCGTAGAAGTTGCAGTTGCAATTAAGACCTATCCAGACGGGAAGTTGACTGGAAAAATTCGTAGTGTTAAGCCAATCGCCGATCAGCTTGCTGGTTTCTTTGGCGGTGGTGGCCATCCGTATGCTGCCGGCTTCCGTATTTATGAAGACTACGAAGCGACTATGCCAGAACTCGTTGGCGCAACCATGAAATTGCTCGACGAGCAATAAAAACCGCCTCTTCAATGAGGCGGATTTTTTTATTAATATCCCCAAGCGGCTTCTTTTTGTGCGGCCGGTACGGTCTGCGCGGTGATATCTAGATGATATGTTGCGTTATCGTAAGTGTTAGTGTTGGTTGTACCGGTCTTGCCGTCAGTGGAATAAGTGACGTCGTCGACAAAGTTGATGTTACAGTTATAAGTGACGGATGCTAGCAATGAGGAAGTAGACTGGTCTTTATTGAGCGTACCTTTATAAACCCACCAATCGCCTTTCTGTTCCCAGTCATTTTGGTTCTGGAAATTAATAATTGCGACGCGCTGGTTTTGATAGGTTAGGCTAAGGTCGCTCGTCTTGCCGGCGCTAGTGCTGCCATTAACTTTCCAGTATTCTTCCATCTTGAAGCGTGCGGCGACTGGCGTATCGGATTTATTAGTAATGACTAGAGTCTTTGGCGTCGTGTCGCAGCTCTTCCAGTTTCTAGGGCTTTCGAATGTTTCGGTGTATTCGATATTATCGGACGCGGTCGTAAATACGTTTGCGAATGATACGGAATCATTATAATATGCAACCGTTCCGCCAACTAGCGCAATCAAAGCAGCTAGTGCAGCAATTACGATAATACGCTTTTTCTTCATGAGTGTTAGGCCTGTTTATTTTGCAAAATATTTGCAACTATTTAAGCATAAGCACTACCGTCCTGTCAAGTGATATAATAGAAGTATGAAGCAGTCATTCCCGCACAAAATGATGGCGAAAATTGTCAAAGCGCTCGATCCGCGTTTTGAAAAATATCGCGAAAAACCGATGTCCGAATCGGAAAAAGTGCGCGAGAAGGACCTTGAGAAATACGAAAAACAACTTGTCGATGCAGTAAAAATGGAGCACGATAACTTCGTGCCGCAATCCGAAAAAGAATTAGTTCAGGTGATTCGTCGTGCACCACGCGAAGTTTTAAGCGTGCGTGATCGTAATCTAATTTCCGGCGCTATGTCATTTGCAAAACGCCGCGCAATGCTCAT
>DESW01000002.1 GCA_002361425.1 Candidatus Saccharibacteria bacterium UBA3304
CGGAGAAGTCGAACTCGGTGTTCATCTCTTTCTCGCTCATTCCATCAGCCATTTCAATTAGCTTGGCGTAGTATTCCTCGCCAGCCTTTAATAAGTCCTGTTTGTTGCGTGGTCTTGGCATAATTATTCCTTTTATAAAATTATATCTCTAACGGTAAGCATTGCGATGCGCCGATTTCTCGCTTCCACGAATTTTAACTCGTTCTGCAAGAACTTAAAATAATCAGTAACCGTCTCTGGTGTCGGATTATCCGAAAAATCTTTCCACCCATTCCAGAATTTAATTTGGTTATAATCATCTGAAACTAAATCTTGCAGCATAAAGAAGTCTACAAAGCTTTTAAAATCTATGAACAAATCAAAGAAGTTTTTGTCTGTGCTTAAAACAGAGAAGAGTGGGCTATCTTCGCCGCGATAATATCGTCGAACGCATTCCAATGTTAAATCAAACCGGTCACAGATTTGCGGATTCGTGCCGCGCGTTTGATTGATGCTGTTTGTATGTTTTGGAAATATCATCTCGCCACCAATCGTATAACTGCGATGTAAAAAATCTTCCACGAATTGACGATAATTCCTCATGGAACCCGCGACCTCTTCCAGCAGTTTTCGTTGTTTTTGGTAGCGGAAGCTAGCAATTATTGAATCGCTACCGAAGCGAAAATCGTTCCACTCTAATGCACCATTGGCTCCGCATTGTAGTTCCATCTTTTCGCCATTTGGTAGCCACTTACTCCACAATTCCTGATGGTACTTTTGCATGGTTTTACTCGCCGAATCCGGATCGCAATTGCCACCACCTAGGCCGCCATTATTCTGCCAAAAATTATCCCAATAATGTGGCGAATCAGAAGTAAAATCAAAATTCACGTCAATCATATTCCTATTATAGACTTGCGCTATAATAAATAAAAAGTGGAGTAATTTAATGATTATCACGGAGACCGGTTCTATAATCGAGCAGAAAGAATATGAAGATGAGGATGAGCTACAGGAGCTAATCTATAAGCATCCAGAGCTAATTAGCGAAGAGAATACCGAGTTAACTAGCATCATGCGCGAAGTTAGCACGCGTGCTGGTCGTATCGATGTTTTAGACATCGCTGAAAATGGCATTATTACAATTGTAGAAGTTAAACTTGCGCGCAATCCACAAAGCCGCCGCGAAGTTTTGGCGCAAATCTTTGATTATATCTCTGAATTATCTAATTACTCCTACTACGAATTAAACGATGCTACAAATGGTACGCTCGAAAAAGTTATTAGTTCTTTTGATAATTATGCCGAGTTGCCACGCCTTATTGAAGACAATCTCAAGAACGGCATCGTACGATTAATTATTGCCGTCGACGAATCAAACGACGGCCTCAAGCGTTTGGCGGAATTCGTTGCGCGCCATACGGACTTCCGAATTGATCTAGTCGAAATTAAAAAGTACCTCAATGGCGATAATTATTTTTACGGCTCAAACGCGGTTGTGCAGTCGAGCTATCAAACTACTACCGAGCGTAGCCGCGGGAATGTTACAGGCACAAATCCGTTATTAAAAGCCGCCAACGAATCATGGGACGCGTCGGGAAATTTGCCAATTATTAGTCGCAAAGATTCTTCATTTAGGCAACTCCATGTTGATGGTTGGCCGAGACCTTTGCATTACGAATTTGCAATTACTCGCAATCAGCCAATTCTATATGTGCGCCTAGATAATGAGATGTATGCCAGCGATCCGCTTACAGATAAAGTGTCGGAAACGATGAAGAAATATGAAGGCAAAGAGGTTTGTGGTCGCAAAATTCAACTCAGACCATATCGCAAAAACGGTACGGGCGCAGTATTGTATATTGCTTTGCGGGAAGATGAAGTTAACTTGTCTAGTGACGTGATGAAGGAATTAATCGCGCTCACCAAAGACGAAGTTAGCAAGTGCTTTGCCTAGGCCTTTTTCCATCGTTTCAGGGTCGGAAAGACCTGCGTACAATATTCGCGATCTTTTTCAGTAGAGTACATATCTTCTGAAGTTAGCGGCATCGCGCAGCTTTGGCAAATAATTTGTTCCATAAAAGACCCTTTGTTTACTTATTATAATTATACCATTGACATTGTATTTCTTTTATTTTCTTAATTGTCGCCATTTAGCCATATATACGTTCTAGCTTCTTTCGAGAAGAGAATTACTCCGCGCTTCTCTAATTCCTCGATAATCTGCGCGGCTCTACCGTACCCAATGTGCAACTTACGCTGAAGTAGAGCAGTACTTACTCTGCCATGTTCGGCTGCGATTTTTGTTGCCTCCTTTATAATTTGCTCCTCGCGCTCATCTTCGTCCTCTCGGTAGCATTCGAGCATTTTCTCGTACAGCTCTTTTAGAGTGTCGCGCTGTATTTCTATCTCGCTATCTTTTCCGTCGATTTTTGCGCTTAAAATAAAACTTGCCATAGCTGCGACCATGCCTCCATTTTTTAATTTTTATTATATCCGTAGGCTCTACTCAGAAGAGCTTCTTTCCACCAGTTCTCTCGATCGATAATATCCTTTGTCGGTGTCTCTTCGGTAAATGTTTCCAATATGGAGTATTGGAAGTTTTTCTTGACATAATTCATACCTTTCTTCTCGACCAACTCGCGCAAGCCCTTATTTGGATATTCGCCAGTTTCTTCGCCTTTCTTGTCGTAGCCGCTCTCGACGTAAGTCTTCCAACGACTATATAAACCGTCGTCGCCAGAAGCGGAGCCAACATATAGTTTGCCGTTTGATTGGTCGGCAATCAAATAAACACCTTTTCTAGCGCGAAGGGAAGCGCTCCATTCGGGAGAGTCAATTCTTCTTTTAAGATCTTCATAGCTAACGGTTAGATTCTTATAGCCAGGGAATTTGCAGCTGAACTTGTCGATTACTTCAACCACTCTTAGCTTATCGATGACATTCTTGGCTAAAACGATGCCGTTCTGGAAATATTTATGAAACTCTACGATGACTCTGTAGTTATATTTTGTAATTAAATATTCTGCATCGGCTTTTTGCGCAAGGCCATTATCTTTAAGGACTTTTACGACACCAGTCATCAACCATCTGTCGCCGCCTAATGGGATGAAGCCGATAGCTATTACGTCTTCTTTGAAGGAAATAGAACTTGAGCGGTTAAAAACTAAATCAGTGAGATTGATCTTATTTTGAAGCTCTGGGTTCTCTGAATCGCGGACTGGATCGAAATCACAATCTTCGCTTGGAGTCATGAAACGAATTTTAGTATTTTCAATCTGCTCGTCTGATAAATGGAGCAAATCATTTAAAACTATTGAATTTGGATCGGGCTCAACATAAACTGTGTCTCCGCGCTGTACGACTCTAAACTTCGTCATTTTTTATCTCCTTTTATAATATTTTATTATTTTTTGACTTTTTTGTATTTTTTCCGTTATTTTCGTTTTCTTCGTCTTTTTCGTTATTTTTGTTTTTTGCTTGCGTTATTTTTTTGCATATAATTTTCGCGTCAGTTGTTTCGCGTATCGTGTTCGGTTTTCTTGCATTATTCTTTTGCGTCGCTCGTTATTTTCTTGCATTATTCTTTTGCGTCGCTTACTTGCGTTTCTTGTTGTTATTTGTTTCATGAATTCCTTGCAGCATTCTGTTGCATAATATTTGCGATATTTCACGCTAACGTAATTTTTGCGGTATTTCTATTGCGTTTTATTTTTGCGTAATTTGTTATAATATTTGCAATATTATTCGTGTACCTTATAACGAACAGTCTACGACAACAGCGCTTATCAACAGGGAACGAACAGCCAGAAACAACAGCATTGAAGAACAATGACGAACAGTCTACAACAGCAGCTTTGAACAGCAGCCTACAACAGCATTGAACAGTAGCACGAAACGTTTATTAAAAATTGTCAAATATTATTATTGACAAAATATTTCACAAAATGCTACAATCCGATTAGGGCAGGGCAGTACATCAATTCATAAATGCATTTTGGATCTAATGAGCGAGACTCATTTTTTGAACACTCAAAAAGTGTTCGGGTATACATTAATCTAACGAAAGGAGTTGTATGGATCAGAGAGATTCATTCCAGGGTGGCACAAGTGGTGGGATTGAAAAAGTATCAAGATGGCATATTGACAAGAGTACTACTGGCGCAGCATTACTTTCTATGCCTAATATCCCTAAGGCGCTTCATAAGCTTGCGCCTCGTACCCTACTAGGCGATAAGGATTGGAGGGAACTTCGCTGTAAATGCTTAAAAGACGCGCATTATACTTGCGAGGCGTGCGGCAGAGCTCTCGTTCCGGGTTATCTCGATGCACATGAGCTTTACACTTACAATTATTATGATTGCGTCGCTGTATTTGAGCGTTGTGTTTGCCTATGTAAGACCTGCCACGCTAGCATTCATAGCGGCCATACGCTCACTCGCTATCTCAATCACGAATTACCGAAGGCTGAGCTACTAAATATTATCGAGAATCAGTTTCGCCTTATTTGCGCGTATAACGATACTCACAAGAATGCTAAGCCGCTAAAAGTCTACAAGTCTATCATGCGCTGTTATGATATTCCTGATTTAAAGGATGCCTTCGAGAAGCTCGTTGATAAATATCATATCGAGTTTTACGGCAACGAATGGCAGCATGGCCTCAAGCGAGACGACTGGAATCTCATCGTATTTGGCGTGTCTCTTAAGCCGCATAGCAATGAAGAGCTAGAGCGCATGCATGCGCAAGAGCATCGCGTGTATCAGCCTAGCTATATAAAGGAGGCTTGAATGTCTAACGAAGAAAAAGCAATACAGATCTTTGAGATGAAGTTTAGTGTCGAGCAAATGATAGATATTGCTAGGGCACTTGTTGAAGACGATCAACGTTTTAAGAATCTACCGGCCGACAACCATCTAAAACTTTGCCTTGTCGCAATTAATGATTATGCCGATGGTATGGAGTGCGGACCAATCCTTGATGCTCTAGACTTCGATAGTATTTCTGATGTAGCAGAGCGTGCCTCAATGAAGGCTATGAAATGCCTCTACCTCGAGCTTCGCGCTCGTGCTACAAGAGAGCATAACGAAGAACTATCAAAAAAGTACCTGGCTGCCCACCAGGCACTCCTCAAGCGCTCGTTCCGCACTATGAAGAAAGATGAATTGAAAATCTTCATGGATGCGCTAGCTTCCTAATGCTATAATAAACGCAGTAGGCCGGCCAGAACTAGGAAAACCGACCTTACTGTTGGGATAAATTACCCTACCTTAACGGCGGGTAATTTTTTTGAGTTTCGGAATCCAAATACTCAATTCCACACTCACGCCAGCTATTGTTAGCTTTACGCTCATGAGGCGAACCTTTCTCGGGAGCCCTCTAGCTACCTAGTATCGCCGTTCATTTAGGGCTCCTGCGAAACCGAGTCCTAACGACCGTAACGACAAAACACTCATGGGCGGCCCTCGCCCGTAACATGAAACATAGAATAATAATCAAAAACAGGGAAGCATAAGCTTAATATTCTCTCTGTTCTAATCCGTCAGCAAATAACTCTTCCTAATTAGCTCAGACACCATCTCATCATCTACCGACTCATCCAGCACTATCGTAATCCAATTCATCTTATTCATATGATAACCCGGATAAATCCCAGGCGTATTTTCGGCGAAATCCAGCGCCTGATTCTTATCGAATTTTAGATCAATAATACAAACTTTCTCGTCAGTTTTTAGCCCCAGCTTCGCGCCCGCAACGACCATAATAATCCCGAACCATTTTCGGTTGTGGGCATGTCGAAAAACGCATGCGTCTGGCGTTTGCTCTGGCCAATAAAAACTCCGGCTCAGCTCCGTATTCGCTGCGCATGTGCTTAATAATTCGCTTAGTCTGCGGACTGAACATAAGTCTCTCCAGCGTGAGGAACCATCTTCCTAATAATAAAGGACCTCTTCGTTCCGTTTTATCATTCTAGTAATTTCGTCCAAAAATGCGCTTCGGCTGTTTGAGTCACTATTGCATAGTAGGGTGACCTGGTTTTTAGTCCTAGTCAACGCCACGTAAAATACTCTACGTTCTTCTGCATATTCGATTCCTTCAGGCTCCGGTTTTGGCATGAAGAGACTATTCAGCCAGAAGGCATTGCGGTTTTCGCGAGGGAAGTTTTTATTTAACCCTATTACGAATACATAATCAGCCGTCAGTCCCTTTGATTTATGAATAGTCATCGCGTCAAAGTGGAAATCTGGAATATCGCGTAGGCAAGCTTTTGTGCCAGGCTCTTCCATAAAGCCTAAGTCTTCATAATCGTATAAATGACTAAGGTCGGAATTTAATCTAGCGAGCACCATGATGGAACTATCTGGGCTATTATTGTGGACCTTCAAAATCTCATTCTTTAAAACCTCGATTTCTGAGCGTTTCGCCTCCTCTTTGCGCGCACCGTCGAAATAAGCGATCTTAATGGGCTCATTCAGGTTACGGTCGGAAATGAGATGCTTTCTAATTTGGCTTGAATTTTTCATAATGAAATCGCCTGTAATGTTTGCGAGGTTTTGTACTGTTCTATAGGTGTGCTGGATGCGATATAGTTTTGCATTCGGGAATAATTTCTGAAAATTATACGTGTACTCAATTTTGGAGCCGGTAAAAGCATAAATTGACTGCCAATCATCGCCGATTGCCGTGAGTTTTGCGTGATTCCTTGCTAATGTCTTCATCGTTAGCTCATATCTATCAAACGAGATATCCTGATACTCATCGATAATTACATATTCGTAATTAAAGCTTTCTGCTGCTAATTCTTCTATGTATCGTTTCGCATAGAAAATCATGTCGGAATAGTCGAAGCCGACTAGGGTCGGATCGCCAAATAGTCTTCGATTGTAATAAATGAGATAATTTTTTATATATTCGTATTGCTTAGCCGCCTTATCCTTATCGAAATCCTGGTCAAAGGACTCGCCATTGCTTAAATAATCGGTCACTATCTTATCGAAATCTGCTCTATCTGGAGATGCTTTAATTAAGTCTACTACGCCAGTAAAAAGGCGCTTTACTTGGAAAAGTTCCGCTAGTGGGTTTTGGTCTAGAACAATATTCGCTAGTTCCTCGTCGCTCTTCGGGGAAAGATTGAAGCCAAATTCTTTCAATTTTTGTTCGAGTGTTACCAAGTATCCTTGATTTGGTTCGTAATCTAGAGCAATGAATCGCGTGTGATGCGTCCGATGGTATTCTTCCTTGATTTGGCGTATCTTATCGTATGTCTTGCTATAAATAGCTCCTTCTGCGGAAAGCCCGAAGTATTCGACATAAATCTTTTCTCCGCCGAGTGTCAATGTGAAGTCTGGTCGATACGTTGAATAATCTGGCATTATCTCTTCATAGACGCGTTCGTATTCGTAGTCGATTCCATTTGCTAATAAGAAATTAGCTATAGCTACCTCACCTTTGGATTTGACGAATTCTCCGCGAAGTGTTTTTGGCGATTCGGAGTTTGCATATTCGTCGGCTTTATCTCTTAATACGCTTCCGATGTCGCCCCACTGTCTAATTTGTTCCGCTTTGTAGTAATTGAAATATTCATCAAAAGAATCAAAACGTTCAACACACTCTTTAAATATTTTTCCGAAAAGCCATGTTTTTCCTACGGTTTTCGGCTCAAATGTGTCCATAAATTCTTTGACTGAATCTTTTGAGAAATATATCTTCTCTTTAAAAAAGTCAGCAAAAATCTTTTCTTTTTCATTATTGTCTACCACATAACATTTTCGATGCGATTTAGTCGCATAAATATTCTTCATATATTTAAAACCGAGCGAATGGAATGTAGAAATATCTGCGGGTATATTAAGATCAATATTGATGCGGTCTCTCAGCTCCTCGACATTTTTTCTAGCGAAACTCATGACTAGAATTTTCTTCGGGTCAACATGTAGGATGTCGACCAGATACTTAACCTTTGCAATCATGGTGGTAGTTTTTCCGGTACCAGCACCGGCAATAATCAGAGCTGCATCGTCGTCCCCAAGTATAGCCAAGCGTTGCTCTTCGTCTAAATTTATCTTTGGATCAACATTGTCTAGAATATGATCAAAATAATCCTTTAATTCGACGAGTCTATTGTCCTGTATATCCATAACCATATTGTAGCAGTATTTGATATCATCGCAGGAAACTGCTGTACTATTTTTAGGCTATTGACGGTTGTATAGATAATCTCAGTTAGGGGTCTGCAAATTATAAAAGATTCTACCTACAGTTTGTGGTCTTTTCCTGTCTCCACTCGTAAAATAAGGTAAAATTTAACCAAAGGACAATTATGGACCTACGTAAAATCGGCAAATTCATCGCCCAGAAACGCCAGGAAAATAACTATACCCAGGAGAGCCTAGCCGAAGCGCTCGACGTCTCCAATCGCTCCGTTTCCAAATGGGAGCGTGGTATTTGCTTGCCTGATTCCGGTCACATGGCTGAGCTCTGCAAGCTGCTCAAAATTTCTATTAACGATTTATTTAACGGCGAGAAGGTAGATATGAAAGATGCTGAAAAGAAAGCAGAACAGTTATTAATTGAAATGGCAAAGCGCCAAGAAATTGCCAATAAGCGTACATTCGTACATACGAATATTGCTGCAGTTGGTGCAATGTTGCTTTACTTTGCTGTCGTTGGCATTACTGCGCGCTGCATGCATAAAGAAGATTTCTGGCCTATCCTCATCTTAGTTCTTGCTACGCTAGTCCTCTTCATTACTTTATACTTCGCCTTCCGTATCGAAGTCGATCTCGGTCACTATACCTGCAAGCACTGTAAGTACGAATTTACGCCGACCTATGGCCAGGCTGCTCGCGCTATACACATGGGCACCACGCGTTATCTCAAATGCCCAAAATGTCACAAGCGCTCTTGGTCAAAGAAACACTTCTAATTTTCAGGTATATTCAAGGCTTATCTTCTATAATACGCTCGACATTAAACAGGAGAGCATAATGAAAGAAGAAGAAAAAACGCTCATCGTCAAACCAGAATGCCAGTGCAAAGGCAAAGCAGTTAGCTTCCTAATCGGCCTCTTGGTTGGCGCCGTAATTACGGTCATCGCATTCGTCGCTTTCATGTTGGCGAGTGGCCATCCAAATCAGCCACAAATGCCACAAATGCAGGGCAACAATGCTCCGCAAATGCAGCAGCAAATGCCGGGCCAGGGTCGTCAGTCGCGTGGCGAACGCTCACCGAAAGGCATCGACAAAGATCTTGAATCTGAAGACGAAGATTAATTAAAAATACCGCCGATCAGGCGGTATTTTTATTTGTTGCGTTTCGCGTTGTGTTCGCGCATGACTTTTGAGAAAGTCTCTAAATCGCGCGTCGCTTCCTCGACTTTTACGAGCGTGCCTTTAAAGTCTGGATCGTCAAAGTAAATCGTCTTCGTCGCGTAGCCGTCTGTGGAGTATTTTTCGCGCAAATGAATACGTGCTTCTTCTAGAATCTGCTCTTCGGTCATTTCTGGATGGATATGCTTTGTATAGTCATAGACGCGGCTCAGCATCTTCTCGAAATCATTATCGCGGTCAGCCGTCGAAACAATCTTGCCGTAAACGCTACGCGGCTCGCGACCAAGTGATGCGCGATGATCCTCGACTGCCTGTGCCATTGTTTCGATTTCTTCAGCAGAGAAGTGCGCCTTCAAAAACTCGTCTTTGCGCATCATTTTTGCCGACTCGAAATTATGTGTTTCGTTATCAATCAAACGGCCTAAATCGTGATATGCCGCGATAATATAGACCATGTCAATATTTACACCCGGCGCTTGCTCGGCGAAGCGCAAGCTGCGCGTAATCACCCAGTCTATATGCTCGCCCGTGTGGCCGCCCAGCTTGGCGTACTGTGGAATAATTTCCGTCTCAATATACTTCTGAATTTCTGCACTTGGTTTCATTATTTCTCCAATACAAAGCACCACCAGTCATTATGACCGCCGTTTTCGACGCTCATTACCAAACCTGATCGAGCATCTTCTGCGATTGTTGCTCGAACTCCAACTGAGTTTCCTGTTTCTTGCGCTCAAACTCTGCGCGCGAATTATTCATCGAAATAATCGAGATAATTGTTGCGAGCACAGAAATGCCAATAAAAATCGCTACAATAAGCACAATCATTCTGCGCACTGGACGCAGCGTAATGTCTGCCGACTTCAAGGCCTCCATCGCTTTTTCGGAAAGCTGAGATAAATCATCTACGCCGTATTCGACCGCATATTTGCGACGGCAGCTGCCGCAAGTCACGTCGCGTTCGCCGAACTTAAAATCTAGATTCCCGCCACAGTTTGGACACTTCTTCTCGAATACTTTCATTTTGCTACGCTCCTTATTTCTTGCAATTCAAAACGATATTTTTGTTTTACGTCTGGATACTTCTCGTGGTCAACCTCGCTCAAAAACATTTCTTTCGGGCGTACGTATAATTTGCCGTCACCGTAGAGCTGGCGGTAAATCACCATTTCTTCGCCGGTCTCAGAATGAATCGCGACGTCGACAACTAGATACTTGTCACCCTTAAAATGCTGATAAACTCGGTTAACTAGAAGCTCATTCATAGCTCCATTATAGCGCACTATTATTGGCGTTTAGCTAAGCGGTTGACGCTCCAGGCAACCAGGCCAATAGCGCTCAAAGTGAATACTGCAAGATAGACGATTAGCTCATCGCGTGTGACTGGCAAGCCTGGGATAGGGTTGCCGCCACCTTCGCCTTCCGCACGAGGCTCGATATCGTCGCTAGAAGGATGATTTGTGTAGGCGTCGCGGTAATTGACGTCAATGCGGTAGCCGCTTGGTCTGCTGGAGTCAGCGACGAGCTGACCGTCGATATTTGCGAAGTTTTCGTTGCTGTAGTCGAGGGCATTTAGTGCGACTGGCGTATTGTGGATGACGCCAAAGGCCGTACTTTCGTCGACGTTGCTGAAGCTAACTGGTGCATTTGCGCGAGTAAATGTTCTTCCGGAGAACTGGCCCCAGGTAGTTGATTCGAGCACGACGCCATCGCGGCGTAGTGCGTAAACTACGATTTCGGATTTGTCGAAGTCATTGCTGTCTTTGTCGATTAGAATGTCTGGATCGTTTGCTTCAATGTAGAGCACCTCATCAAGTGGATAGAATTCGCCCTCGAAGTTGTCGCGTGCAGTCGAGCTTGCATATGGTTCTGCGCCCCAAGTCGAGTATGCATAAATGTCGGCGCCTTCTGGAATGGTTGGGCCCATGCTTGGTTCGTCGGAATTGTCGCCACCGCTACCGCCAGTATTGCCGGTAAAGCCAGGTAGATTATTATCGCGTACTTCCGTATCGCCCCAAATGAAGATGCTCTTCAACTTGTTGCCGTTCGCGAATGCGCCGTTATCGATTCTAGTAATTCCAAATGCTACTTCCGCCGTTTCAACTTCCGCATCATTGAAGAAGGTTGCTTCTGGCACGGTGCCGTTGCTGAAGGTGCTGATTACGTTTATACTCTTAACTTTTGGCATGCCGCTAAATGCATAGCCTGCTGCGCCATCAAACTTTGCAGCACTCAAATTAAAGTCGCTGCCTGCGCCACCAATCGAAGTAAATGCGGTCTTCTTGAATGGACGCTTGCCGAGTACAACCGTTTCGTTCTTTAGTGCTGGCGCGAAGTAAATTTCGTCGAGTACAATATCGTTGATGAAGGCTTCGTCATTAATTAAGCGGAGTGCGGTGTCCTTACTTGCGTCTACTTTCTTGAGCTTCGAACAGTCTTCGAATGCGTTCTTTGAGATTGCTGGGAGTGCTGTAATCTCAACTTCCTGCATCGTCATGCCATGGAATTCTGGGATGCCGTCGTCTGCGTGGAGAGCAGGGAGGTCGGCAGAATTAATCGTCATTTTATCAACTTCCGCGCCGTAGAATACTACGAAGATTGGCTGGTCGGCTGTCTTTGCGTAAGTCAGGTCTGGGTCGAGCGTAATCTTCTCGTAATAAACATCTGTGTCGCCGGCGTTGAATGCGTCTTTGCCGATATATTGAATGCCGCCATGAATCTTTAAGTCGTCAGTAATATCCGTACCGTAGAATGCGGAGCGGTTAATCGTCCTCAAACTTTCAGGGAACTCGTTAATCGTAACCTTTGCCTCCTGGAATGCTTCTTCGTCAATCGTTTGGAGTGCGGTTGGCAAGCTAATCTCGCCAAGCTCTGCCTGGTAGAATGCGTCGTCGCCAATCAAAGTTGTGCCGGCCGGTAGGCTCAGCTCGTCAATCTTTGCGGCCTGGAACATAGATGGCGCAATTACAGTCCAGTTGGTTGCTGACAAATCGACTTCCTCCGCATTGAGACCATAGAAGTATGCAAAATCTTTGCCGCATTCAGTTGGATTATAACAAGTTCGTGGCGCGTCGGCTGGAGTATAGACATCATTGTATGTGCTAAAGCCGCCGAATGGCTGGCCGGCGTTTTCTGTAAACGTCACTTTGCCGAGTTTATGCTGCTTGTCGCCGAAACTGTTTACGAAAATTCTATAGTCGTTGCCGCCAGTGATCTTTGTTGCATCGTGCAGGTTCATGTCGATAGTGACATTGCGGAGCTTTGGCGTGCTTAGTGCGATATCTGAGCCAAGCTGTTCGATAGAATTTGATAGCGTAAGGTCGCGAATGCTCGAACCGTAGAATGCCTGAGTGTCGATGCGCTTTAAGTTTGGTGAGTTGACGTCTGCCGTGAAGCCACTGTTTCCGTAGAATGCATATTCGCCAATTGTCTCTACCGTATTAGGCAAGTTGCTAATAGGAGCTTTAATTTTTGCAATTTCTTCTTCGGACAACCCGTAATCGCCAGAAACAGCTGTGCCCCAGAATGCGCGAACGCCAATACTCTTCAAGCTAGTAGGGAGCGTGAGCGGCTTCGTAATTTCTGCACGCATAAAAGCGTTTTCGCTAATTGTGGTTACAGTGTTTGGCAGTTTAACCTCATTGATTCTGTTACCAAAGAAGGTATGGTAGTTAATTACCGTCCATTTTGCGGCGCTAGCGTCAAATGTGCCGGCGCAGAGCCTATACATACCCTGGTCGGCAGGTGGTGCAGCGATAGATTTTTCTGTAAAAGTAATATTATCAATGCACATCTCATATTTGAGCGGATCGATAGAATCTTGATAGCCGCCGTTTCTGACGATTGGCGATGGTATTGCAAAGTTTCTACCAACCTGGCTAGTGAAGAGCTCGCCGAACCTACCGCCCATGATGTTAGCATTATTTTTCTTGCCGAAGATGTCGGTATCGAAGGTAAGGTTTTTAAGTGCCCAGTTGCCAACGAATGCGCGAAAACCGACATATTCGACCGAATCGCGAATAGTGATGTTTTTAATGTTTGCACCAATGAATGCGTTATCGCCGATATACTTCAAGTTTGGCATATCAAAGTTTGTGATATTCATATTCGGATTAAATGCGAACGCCTTATCGCCAATGTAAATAAGACTTGTTGGGAGACTATCAAAAACCAAAGACTTGTTATTTAGCGTCCACATAAATGCTCTCGCATCGATACCGCGCAAAGTAGAAGGGAAGCTCACTTTGCTTGGCGACATGCCATTTGGGTTTACCTCGGTCCCTTCACTATTGCCGTAGCCCATTGTGATGTAGCTGGCCGTAAATGCCTGTTCGCCGATATAGTCTATGCCTTCGCCGATATTAATTTCGTCGAGATATACGCCAGTATCCTGGAAGTAACCAAAAGGAATAACATTCCTTACTTCGCCTAGATATTTCGCGGCTAGGCTATAACTTTCTATAACTTTTCTGCGCTCAGGAATCGTGTCGTTGCTATCGTACGGCGCCACGATATTTAACTTGCGTAGAGTAAGATTCGTAAGAGCATTTCGTTCATTGTAGCCAATCCATTCGTTGTCGCAGTTAATGCCGCCACCTACACTAGCGCCCACGAAAGTAGGCAGGAATGGGTGATCATTGTAATAGTCTGGACTGCTATACTGCCTCAATGTCAAAGGGTCATAAGCGACAGTAAACGTCTCAATCGGATTGCCATTAAAGATGGCGGCACCGACATACTTGATTGATTTTGGCAAATAGACTTCTTTAAGATTATTATTGCCGAAGGCGAGAGTATCGAGCGAGGTTAATGAGCCGAGGTTGATTGTATTTAGGCCGGCATTATAGAACGCAGCAATGTCGATACTTGGCGAAATGTCGGTAAAATCTAGGCTACCAAGATCGGTATTCATGAAAGCCATCGCATGAATGCGCTTTAGGGCGCTGTTAAAGCTCGCGGAAGTGATTGCGGAATTTTTAAATGCCGCACCACCGATTTCTTCTATATTCTTTGATTCGAATGCCTGCTTTAGCTTTGGTGTATTCTGAAAAACGCCGCCGTAAAGAGTTTTGACGCCGTCGCCGAAGGTGACGCTGGTGAGCTCAGAGCAGTTCTTGCAGAGCGCTTCGCCGATTTCTTCGGTTTCGAGGCTAAGCGTCTTAACGTTGGAACCCTCAAATACGTGGCCGCCGAGCGTCTGATTGGAGCTAATCGCGATATCGGTGTTGTTGAGCGTGGCATTGCGGAAAGCGCGCCAGCCAATATACTTTACCTTGTCGAAGTTCGTGAGCTTGAGCTTTAGGCCCTCAAAGGCGCCCTTGCCGCCAGTTTCATTGAAGGTCGTAGCGCGCTGGGAAATAATCGCGTTGTTGTTGAAAACGAGTTCGATTTCGTTGGTGTTGTTTTCGAAGAGCGGGGCAAGGCTCATGATTTGACCAGCGTGGCCGCTCGCGTCGGTCATATTAGTCATATCGAGCTTCGTTACGCCGATTGGGATTGTTTCGGCTGCTTCGTAATCGGTCAAATCGGAGACGTAGTAAGTGGTCACATTAGCAACGGTGCTGTTGCTAATTTTCGTAAGAACATCGGCCATTGATGGGACGACAATGGTGGTCGTATTTGCGGGTGCGCTCTTAAAACCGATGTATACTTTTGGGTCTTCATTGGAGGTTTCGTCGATCGCCCAAGACCAAGTAATGTTATTTGAATCCGTAAAACTGCCCGTCGTAGAAATTGTGGCAGATGCATTTTGTCCGTATAGACAAATCGCTAAGAGCGAGCATGCAAAAAGCTTACAAAAGCTAGTTTTCTTGCGAAGAAATCCCATTTCTATCTCCCGTTTTTATTTCAATGACCCTATTTAACTAAATTTAAGCATAAGTAATATCAAAAATCAAGTATAATAAGAGGTAATGAAGATCGCATTCAATAATAAGCTCGAGGCGCTCTATGCTATCGACTACTGCATTAATCGCGGCCAGAATATAATTGGCAAATCCGTCCCAGCTGATGGCGAATCTTTTCTTGATGAACTCTATCGTACGTACCTCGAAAAAATCCCGAGCACTGTTCGCGACGACGTGATGCAGCTTGGTGATTTTCATCGTAAGGCTTCCTATGTTTTTAGCGCTGCCGACATGCTTCCGGATCTTTCTGCCTTCAATGACTTCTTCGCGCGTAACCGCAGTATGCAGGATCGTGCCGTTGCTGACATTGCTTCCGGTACAGTGATTTCCGAGCTTCATCTCGACGCCCTGCGCAGCTTCTTCGCTATTAGTGATGAACACGAGATAAATATCATCCCGTCGATGTTTATCAATAGTGCCTTTGGCGTCTTTACTGGTGAAACGAATCTAATTGTCGGCGTAAGCTACAACCCTTCTTCTGCTCGCTATGAAATTGCTGATCGCCTTATTAGTGATATTTACTACGAATTTTCTCGTCCGCAAGTTCAGATGTATCTTTATGAAAAAGACATTCGTATAGAAAATGATACCGAGTATCTCGTCGAGCTTGTCACGCGTGTCCTGAATATCATATTTTGCACACGTATTTATGGCCAGGAATACATCGAATCCTCGCTTCGCTCTCAGTCTGGCGTGCTCGGCCAGCTCCGTATTTATCTCAGTGTCTATCTCGAAAACCAATCAAAAATCTTTACTCTTGCCGACTACGTTCAGCTTTTGCTTGACTCTGGCCTTGCTGTCAAAAACCAGTAGGCACCCTTCGTCGTGTTCTATAATAGATGGTATGAAGTTGCTACTCCATACTTGTTGCGCGCCATGTAGTGTCTACTGCATTAAATCTTTGCGCGCCGAAAATATCGAGCCTACACTTTTCTGGTACAACCCAAATATTCATCCTTATTCTGAATATAAGGCTCGCCGCGACTGTCTCATTAATTACGCAGAGCAGAAGCAAGTCCAGCTCGTACTCGAAGACGCCTATGGCCTCGACGAGTTTATTTGCCAGGTCAACCAGAATCGTCTCGATAAACGCTGTGAGGAGTATTGCTATCCAAAGCGTTTTCGCAAAGCCTTCGAATACGCCAAGGCTAACGGCTACGATACAATCACTACGACTTTGCTCTATAGCATCTACCAAAAGCACGACAAAATCGCCGAACTTATGCAGCAGCTTGCCAAAGAATATGGCGTCAAATTCCTTTATCGCGACTTCCGCGAAGGTTGGCGCGAAGGGCAGGACGAAGCCCGCGCTGCTGGCCTCTATATGCAGAAATACTGTGGCTGCGTTTATTCTGAAGAAGAATCCGGCCTTGGTCGCGAAATCGCTAAGCAGCTCAAAAAGCAGGGCATTTCGCCAACTAACGCTAACGTTCGCAAAATCATTGAAGAGCACAAAGAGGGCAACATTATCAACCCGAGCAAATTGAAGGAACAACTATGAACGGAGAAAAACTAAGTAGCGTCGAAACTAAAGACGAATTCTTGGAAATCTCCGATCAAATCGCTCGGTCCGACGTGACGGTTTACGAGCGCCTTAATCCAACTAATACAAAAGCTGCCAAGGAAGAATTCCTTGCTAATCCTGACATGGTTCGTCCAAACTACGAGCAAGGCGGACTTGATGGCGATGAAATTGGCGAAAATTTAAATCGTTTACTCGACGCTGAAGAAGAACTCAAATCTGCTGATTTGCCTGACGCGCGCCGCCGCTTGCTCGAATGTCTCATCGAAGATTGCCGCAAAAAGAACGACTTCCTCGCCGCAAATCTCGTCTATAATTCTGCTACTGAGCCAGCCATGAAACAGGCTGCTGCTGAGCATCATCACGATGCTAACGAAGCACTTTATGGCGCGCCGGACGAGGACACTTTCTATGCGCTCCTTAAAGAAAAAATCGACAGCATCGACTACGATTCGCTCTCCGATGAAGATAAAAAAGTCTACGACGATTTGATGTCCGAAATCGGTCCAATTCCAGAAACTACCAGTGAGCGTTTCAAGCCAAAACAAGAAACTGTTGAGCAATTCGCTGAACTCGTGAACTATTTCTTCGACGGCTTCCTCAAGCATATTCCGCAGGACAAAGAGAGCTTCAGTTCCGAAGATATGGTCGGCATGATCAATGAAATTCTCGACGAAGAATTCCAGGACGAAGACATTCCGTATCGCGCCGAAATTAAACCGAGCGCCAGCAATGCTTCGGCTAACCATGAAGATCGCCGCATCTATTTCCCAGAGGGGAAGAGCTACACTCCTGCGCGCGCCAAAGCACTCATTGTCCACGAACTTGGCACTCACGTCATGCGCGCCATTCCATATACCAATCATGACGTTGCGGCTTTCTCGACCGGCTTGCCGGGAAACGAAGAGTTCGATGAAGGCGTCGCCAAAGCTGTCGAGCAGGCCATCAATGGCAAGTATGAAGATTCCGGCATCGACCATTACATTAATATTGGTCTCGCTAACTTCAAAGGCAAAAACTTCCGCCAGGTTTACGATATCCAGTGCAAACTAAAACAGCTTACCGGCGGCAAAACCGACACGGTATTTAATGCCGTTCAGCGTTGCTTTCGCGGCACTGGCGAGCTTCCGAACAACAAGGATCTCGCATACTATAACGGCGCTAATCGCGTCTGGAAATATATCGAAGATCATCTCGACGACCCAGAATTATTCGACCATCTCTTCCTGACCGGTAAGCTCGATTACGAAGACGATGCACAGGAATCAATCTCTTACGAAGTTCGCACGAAAGGCATCTAGGCAATAAAAAATCTCCGTCGATTATAAGCGGAGATCTTTTATCGTTTTAGCGACCGTTGCGCAAGTTAACGTGTTTGCGCTTTTCGCTGTGTTTGTGGTTGTTGTTGCGGTTCAACTTTGCAGTTGGAACAGCTTTACCCTTGGTTTTGCGTGCCATATAATCTATAACCTCCGAAATTATTTGTCAGCTTTAGCTGCTTTTTTCTCGGCTTCTTTTTTAGCCTTGGTAACCTTGTTACCGCGGGTAGCCTTAAGAACCTCAGCCTTCTGAGCGCGTGCCTTGAAGCGGTCGACGCGACCTTCGGTATCGATGATCTTTTCTTCGCCCGTGAAGAATGGGTGAGATGCACTAGAAATCTGCATCTTTACGAGTGGGTACTCGTTACCATCCGTCCACTTGATGGTTTCTTCGGACTTAGCAGTGGAGCGAGTTAGAAAAGAAAACTTTGCCTGCTCATCGGCAAACACTACAAAGCCGTAATCTTTAGGTTGAATTGATTTTTTCATAATTACGACTAATTATATCAGATTACGCGCATCAAGTAAAGTGTTAAAAAATGAGCGCCCATGATAAACTATAAGCAGTATTAAATAGGATTAAAATATGCCAGAATCAGAGCAAAATCCTCAGCCAAATACCGCTAGCGAGCCGATTGTGGAGCAGCCGCCAGTAGCTGAGGCGCCAACTGAAACTCCGCAGCCAGAAACCCCGGCAGAACAACCGGTAGCACCGGCTGAGCCAGAAACCCCAGCCGCCGCTGAGGCTCCAGTCACCGAGCCAGCAGTATCAGCTGAGCCTGCAAAGCCAGCTGAAGAACCAAAAGTTGAGCCGGAAAAGAAAGAGCGCTCCCGTAAGGGTAGACTCAATAAGAGACTAATCGCAATCATCGCAGGCGCAATCATTGCTGTCGGCGCAGTTATTGCTGTCATTTTTTTCATCAATAAAGCGGCCAACGCGGACATCGATCTTTACGCTGCCGACGCCTTCTTTATCTCGACTAAGGATGGCAGCGACACGAGATACGCCCTCTACAAGAAGAATGGCGACAAGATTACAGACTTCGTCTATGACCAGGTCGGTACTTTCATCAACCACTATGCTTACGTGCGTAACCTTGATGGTAAGAAGGGTATTATCGACGATAAAGGTAACATGACGGTCGACTTTGGCGAGTATGAAGACATCGTTCCTCGCATCGGCATCTATGAAGCCTCCAAGGATAACAAGCAGACTCTTATCCTCGGTAACGGCAACGAAGTTGCTAGCGAATTCCGCAACTATGACTACAGCTCTTCGGCTCCATATGTTGCCGTTAAGTATGAAGACAATCAATACGAGCTCTACAATGCTCTCGGCAAGAAACTTGCGGACTTCAAGAGCTCCGAAACGCCAAACTTCTCTGATGCTGGTCCTGAATCCGCCAGCGCACTCAGCTACAAGGGCGGCCTCATTATCCTAAGTAATAAGAACTTTAAGGTTCTCGAAACCGTTGAAACTCCAGTTGCATACGACGTTGATGATGCTACCGAAGACGGCAAGACGATTACCTTTGTTGAACACGGTAAGCACTATGACGATGACGCAAAGCGCGCAATCTATAAAGGCAAATTTGCCGAGTTCGGCGAGAAATGTGAAGACCTCGATCTTAACGATGGTTACGCTAATAAAGAGCGCGTCTACGTAACTTGCGAAGTTGACGGCAAAGATAAGCTCGTCCGCAACAATGAAGTTACTGACCTCACGGTTACGACCTATGGCGAAGGATACGTCGTCTACGACGAAGACCACTATGCATACTATGATTCTAAGGATAAGAAAGTAGATATCTACGTCAACGGCGAGAAGAAAAACACTATCTCTAGCGACTATCGCGTAACAGTCTCTATCAAGGGCTATGCTGTTAACAACTACAAGGCAAGCACTGTCACGCTTTATGATATCGAGGGTAATGAAGTATTTAAGCTAAGCGATACTTCTTCCTCGAGCGAGATTACTGGCATCGACAAGAACAACCACATCGTTGTCCGCAATAGCAAAGAAGACACCGATAAGCGTTACTATGTCGCAGATAAGGACGGCAAAGAGCTCTCCGGCCGCTACGGTTCCATCGTATCTCACGGCGAGTACTACTCTGCATATCATCGCGGCACCGATAACGAATCCGCAGACCTCCTCGATAAGGACGGTAAGGTTATCGTTTCTGGCGAATATGGCGAGTTTGTCTACTATGATGACGACTCAATTATCCTCGGTAAGAAGGGCAGCTATAGTGATCGCTCCTATGACCTTATCGACGTAAAAGATAAGAAGGTCATCGTAAACATCAAAGGTACTATTACCTTCGTCAAAGCCGGCTATCTCCGTGCAGTCGACGGCGACAAGACTAGCTACTACACTCGTGACGGTAAGCTAATCTACGAATACGAAACCAAATAATCTGGCATCAAAAAACTGCTCCAAATCGGAGCAGTTTTTTTATTTGTCGCGTCCGTAAAGTTTACGTGTGATTTCTTCTAGCTCTTGTACGCCGTTTTCTAGGCGATAATAGTGGTGTACGTAGAACAGAGTAACAACGAGGAAAATGCCATCAATTAGGCCAATCCCCATCGCAATCATGTCGCCCCAGCCGCCCTTTGGTAACCAGATTTCAATCACGCCAAAGAAGACGAAGAAGATCACCATGAATAGCGCGAAAAACATCGTCACAATCAGATGAATGAAGCGTTCGTGCTGGAACTGCTGCACCATTGTTTTGTGGTATTCGATCAGTTCTGGCGTCGGCTTTTTGCTCGCCTTCTCGATGTATTCAATATAATCGCGAAGCTTCTTGTCCATTAGATTACGCGTCCAATTTCGTCAATCGTCGTCTCGCCACGAAGTGCCGCAATGACACCCTTTTGCTCGAGCGTTAGCATACCTTCTGCGCGGGCAGTCTTTTCAATTTCGTTCGTATTAATGTCGCGTACATCGCCGCGGATAAACTTCTGAATTGGCTCAGTTACGACGAGCTGCTCCATGATAGCGGTGCGGCCATTAAAGCCGAATGGGCTGCCGTCGGATGGCTTCTCGCGCCAGAGCTTAATATTGTGCAAATCAAAGTCGTAATCGGATAAATCTACACCTTCCATGACGTCGCGAATGTAGCGCTTGACGCTCTCGTCCGGCTCGTATTCTTCCTTGTTGTCGTCAAGACGACGCACGAGGCGCTGTGCGATGAGCAAGCGAATTGAGCTCGAGAAGATTGGGTTTACGCCAATCAAATCGATCATACGCGAGAACGCTGCGGAAGTAGAGTTAGCATGGAAGGAAGAAAGCACCAAGTGACCGGTAATGGATGCTTGGATTGCAGTGCGTGCTGTATCGCCATCGCGAATCTCACCAACCATCACTACGTCTGGATCCAAGCGCAAAACAGAACGCAAACCTTCAGCGAAGGAGCCGCCGTCATTGGTATAAATTGGAATCTGTGAAATACCAGGAATACCGTACTCAATTGGATCCTCAAGAGTAATAATCTTGCGGTCAGTCGTATTGAGCGCATTCAAAATCGAGTACAAAGTCGTAGATTTACCAGAACCCGTAGGACCGACCATAAGGAGCAGGCCGCGCGGATGCGAAACCACCTCTTCGATCGTCTTGCGTTCTTCTTCGGTAATACCAAGCAAGTCGAGGTTCAAAAGACTATCGTCGAAGTTGAAGAGACGGAGCACGGCATCGAGGCCATACATCGTTGGTACCACCTCGACACGAATATTGAGGATGTGGCTAGCACCATCGCGATGAATCTCTTTCTGCATGTGGCCAGACTGTGGCTTGTTGCTTGCCGTTGAAACGTTAGCACGGGAGCTAAGCTCACCCATGAAGATGCGATACTTGTCCTTACTAATCTCGGCGACTGGGTGCAAAATACCATCGACGCGCATGCGGATGCGGATTACGTCGCGCATATTCTCAATGTGGATATCGGATGAGCCGAGCTTATCGGCCTGGTCTAGTAAGTAATCGAAAACCTTATCGGTTGAAACGCTATCGAGCGTCTTAGAAACCTGGTGAATGGTTTCGCTGTCGCCCTCAGAAGCAATCTCAATATCGTCATAGTGGACCTGCATTGGCGGGTCATAACGAAGCATGAAGACCTGATATGCGGTATTGGAAATCAAGAAGAATTCAGTACGCAAGCCCTGTGATTCGTAGTCGTTTTCGATCTTTTCGATCGTACTACTTGGCGTCTGACTCGTAACCATAAACTGATATGGTTTAATCTCATCGCCCTCTTGTAGAGGAATGATGAAATCTTTGTGCATTTGCTCAATTTCGAGCAAGCCAAAAGTTAGCGGAATATCTTTTTCGAATTCGCGCGTATCCAGATAGATTAAGCCCAAAATATGCGCTCTACGAGCGGTTGCTTCCTCTTCATTCTGTCTACGCTTGGCTTGAACCTCACCTTCGTCCATAATATAAGTATAACATGAAACAGCTTACGGTTATACTTTATAATATTCGTTCGACCTACAATGTGGGTGCTATTTTGCGCACCTGTGACTGCCTGGGTGTTTCTGAGGTGATTTTTACTGGTTACACGCCGTTTATAGACAAGGGGTTGCCGCACGAGCAGGACAAACTTCGTAAGGCAATTCATAAGACTGCGCTCGGTGCGGAAGAGACGCTCAACTGGCGCCGTGCTGAAATCGAACCAGCCATCGCCGAGCTAAAAGAGCAGGGTTATTCCGTTGTAGCGCTAGAGCAGGGCGAACATTCGCTCAATCTTGCCGACTCTCCAGAATTGCCAGAAAAAATCGCCCTCATTTTAGGCGAAGAAGTCCACGGTATTCCAGCCGAATTGCTCACTCAATGTGATCAATTACTTGAGATTCCGATGCTCGGTCAAAAAGAATCCTTCAACGTTTCCGTTGCGACCGGCATCGCGCTCTGGGAAATTACCAAGTCTTCCCTGAGTGGAACAAGAAAACATCTACGTACGCCGCAATAATACCGATAACCATTGCGATTCCGCGGATATTAAACAAGAAGCTCGAGATTTCGTAGGCGAGATTATCAAAGCTAAAGATGCTGGCGAGTGGCTCCGCTACCATAATAGTGAGCACGGCTGCGAAAACAACCGACTCTGCGATACGCAAGATGCCAAAAAGGCCACTTTTTCCCGCGCGTAGATAGAGGATAAGGGGAAAAACTAGCACTAATGCACCATAGAGCGCGTACTGAATCCATACGACGCTGACACTAGGAATCCATTCGGAAATAAAGTTAGCAAAACTAGCGCCCCAGGCTTCATAAACTGCTACGCCTGCAATCATCGCCAAAAATGGCACGCCCACGTTGTGACGAACGGCGATAAAAAGCAATAGTAATGCTGCCATAAAAACGGCTAATATCATGATTAATTTTTAACACAAGCGGAACAAAAAAGGAACCGTTCTGGCGGTTCCTTTTTCGCGGCTTTTAAGCGCCGACCTTATCTTTCTTAGGTGTGCGACTAGCGTTATGCTCAACGTATTCAATAATCTTGCTTGCGACGTCGCGGCCAGTGACTTTTTCAATACCGAAGCCTGGGGAAGCATTAACTTCCAAGCAAAGTGGACCACGTGCGGAGCGCATAATATCGACACCGGCGACGTTCAGACCCATTGCCTTTGCGGCTGCGACTGCCATCTTCTCCTCCTGTGGAGTGAGTTTGATTGGCGTACCGGAACCACCCTTGTGGAGGTTGGAACGGAAATCATCATCAAGACTCTTGCGCTGCATCGAAGCAACGACCTGGCTACCGACAACGAAAGCACGAATATCGGTGCCAGCCGACTCTTTTACGAACTCCTGCAAGAGAATCGAAACGCCATCATCATTAGAGAGATAGAAGGCCTGAAGAGTAGATTTTGCGGCTTTCTTGGATTCGGCGAGAATCACGCCGTTACCATGCGTACCGTAAGCGAGCTTGATAATTACTGGCATCTCGCCGAGCTGATCAAGGAGCTCGTCGATATCTGCGGTATTACGAGAAACGACAGTTTTAGGCACATCGACGCCGTACTTTGCGAGCACCTGCATTGAGCGAAGTTTATCGCGTGCACGAGTAATTGCAATCGACTTAGAAAGCACATACTCACCCTGCATCTCAAGCTGACGCACAATTGCAGTACCATACTTGGTCATGCTGTTAGAAATACGTGGGATAATTGCGTCGTAGTTCTCGAGCGGTTTACCCTTGTAATAAACCTTATTTTGGCGGTTTTCGATCGAAATATAACAGTTTTTATATTTAACAACGTCCACTTCGTGGCCGCGCTTTTCGGCCTCCTCTACGAGGCGCTTCGTGGAATAGTTGGCATTGCCATTAGAGAGAATAGCGATTTTCATAGATGATTCCTTATAGAGTTTTATTTCGAAATGATGCCTAAATTGTGCTGCCTTGAGCTAAAAATAGGCTAAAAATTAATTCAGCGTTTAACCATCTAATTATAGCACAAACGGCACAAAAAGTCAATAACAGGGAAGCGCGGAATGACTATTGACATGCCTTATTGCTTATGCTAGACTTAAGTCAGAACAAGGTCAAAATAAAAACGTTCTAAACAAATATAAAAAGAGATAAAAATGCGCAGAAAAACAAGAGATTTTGGGCATCTCAAGCTCATAGTATTCTTCATTCTAGTAGCTGTTTTGCTACCTAAGTTTATTAATGCTCGCAGCACCGATGAGCTCGGCGCATTTTCTGATGGCGAAACCGGCATCAAACTCTGCGCAAGAATCAACAATGGCTATGAAGATGCGCTTCGTTTTTCCGTTACTAACGATCAGGGTTTCGCATCTGACGTGATTGTCGCTAAAGACACCTGCAAGACTATCGGGACTCAGGCTGCAAACTATACAATCCGCGAATATCTTCCACAGGAGTATGAACTTATTTCCGTTTCTGGTGGTACTGTCAGCGAAGATGCAACTAGCTTCGTCGCAACTGCTGAGGGTCAGTACGCGGTCATCTATGAAAATACTTACTCTAGCAAGCCTTATCTTCATAACTTCGGCTACACGAGCGTTACGAATACCGCTACTGTCGCCGAGGTAAAATTCGAGGCGAACGGCGGCAAGGGCTCGATGCAGACTCAGAGCTATGGCATTAATTCTCAAGAGCCGCTCAGTACTAACAGCTTTACGCGTGGCGGCTACACGTTTGCTGGTTGGAATACTAAGCGCGACGGCACTGGCACTAGCTATACTGACGGTCAGCAGATTGCCTTCTCAGCTGGCGGTGAACTCAAGCTGTATGCACAGTGGGACTATGTAGAGCGTATCGCAAACACTGTAATTGCAGAACAGGCTAATGATCCATTCCATGTTGACTTCACTAAACCGGCTGTAATCTCTGACGATATTACAATCGCAAACGGAAACGGTATTAGTACATATACCGAGACGACTCCTGACGGCAATACTAACCCGGTATATTACTATCGTGGCGTTGTAGACAATAACAACGTTATCTTTGCTGACTACTGCTGGAAGATTATTCGTACTACTGCTAGTGGCGGCACGAAGCTAATCTATAACGGCGTTCCGTCAGTTCATGATGGCATCAAATACTGCGATGCTACCGGTGAGGACGCGAGCATCGGAAAGAGCAGCATGAATCAAAATGATAATTCGCCAACTGATGCGTGGTATATGTATGGCACGCGCTATGTCGCGAGAGACGAAGAGGATATTCAGGCGGCGGGCACCGTATATGGTAAAAGCGTATCTTGGAATGTATACTATGGGCGCTATACTCTGCAGGATACTTTTACTGTCAGCGACTGGTCCACCGATTATGAAACAATCGCACATAATTATCGCTATACTTGCGGCAGCTCCTCAACTACGTGTAGCAGTGTTAAGTATATGGTCCAAATCAGTAGGTATACGGGCCTATATGACAACTTCTCCATTACTTTAAGTGCCGGTGAATCGTCTTACGAAATAGCTAAAGCAAAAATGCTAACCAACAATAACGATTCTAAAGCAAAGAAGATGATTGATGATTGGTATGCCGTTAATATGGCCGGCCATGTTTCCGCAACGGATGACACGATGGTGGAAGGTAAGACTGATTACTCTAACAGGCTAGAGCAGGAAGTTTTCTGTAATGATCGTGAAGTTGCGACTGGCCCGTTGAAACAGAGCTATGATGCTGGCGAATATGAGCTCGGTAAGTTGCGCATTTACTCGACATATGCGGGTTATGAACGTAACCGCGTAGCAGTTGACGATAGCTTGACGGCTAGCGGCAAAAATTATGTCCCGTCACTGGGGTGTGCAAATGCAGAACGCGACCTCTTCTCCACTGCTAGTGCTGAATACGGGAACAAGGCGCTTAAGTATCCAGTTGGCATGATTACGACCGACGAAACTAATATGGCTAGCTTTGATAATTCAAAGGGGTATGGTGGTATGAATTATGATTCATACCTGAATGCCGGCGATCATCTTCTAGTCGCTACGCCGGGTACTTTCTTCACGTCGGCTGGAGGTTCGTGTAGTCTTGGCAGCTGCACGGGCACGGCTGACAGAGATGGAATATCTGCTCTCGTTCGCCCAGTCATCTCGCTTAAAGAACTAACCACATTCCATGGTGGCGACGGCACGGTCGATAATCCGTATATCGTCGAATAACTTTACGAAGGCATAAGCATAAGCTATACTAAAAAACAGATAGGTCAACAAAAATGGTAAGAAATCAAAAAAGAGCAGTAAGAAAATTAGGAGCTATTATTCTCACTGTTCTCGTAATCGCTGTTGCGATCACGGCTGTTCTTGGTGTTTATGCTACTAGTCATAACGTTTCCACTATTGAAAATGAAATCGCCGTAGCTCAGTCTGGCACTAGAATTATCGACGATACTGACGGCGGCTTCGGCAGAAAAGAAGTTACCATTAAAAACGAGGGTGCTAGTAGCCCAAAGGTCCTAATTCGTGTCGCTTACAGTGAAACTTGGACCAAGAGTGACGGCACCATCATCAGTAATGTTGTTGACGGTAATAATGTAGTCATAAAAGACTGGACCACTGCCTTTGTTTCGGATTTCGTCGATGGTGGTGATGGCTGGTATTATTACAAAAAAGTGCTTAATCCGGCATCGGAAGTCAAGATTCTTGATTCTATCACTCTTAACGACTCTAGCTATAGCAAAAATAATTACGATCTTTCTTTCCGTTTTGAATCTGTCCAGGCTGACGCAGCTGCCGCTAGCGCGCTTTGGGCTAAAACTGTAACTGTTAGCGACGACGGAGTTGTGACATGGGCGTTCTAAAAATTATCGTTCGCATTCTTAGCTATATCTGCTATGCCGTAATTGGCGTCTATGCGCTCATTTGTGCACCAATGATTACTGGCGCCAAGCCTGTTGTCGTGCTCTCGGGCTCCATGCGTCCAACCTTCGAAGTCGGCACGATTATTTACTACAAGGCCGTTCCGCAGGAAGAGATTCAAAAGGATGACATTATTACCTATCAGATGGGCAACGAGCTTGTTACGCACCGCGTCAAGCGCATTGAGAATGGCGACTACATCACTCAGGGTGATGCGAATAATATCGAAGACGGAAAACCAGTTCCATATTCCGCCGTTCAAGGTCGCGTCGGCGGTCTCGCAATTCCGATTCTCGGCTATGGCGTGACCTTCATCAATAACAACATGTGGCTTTTCATTGTTATAGTAGTAATACTCCTTGCGGAGTTCTTGCTGAGTAACATGAAAAGTGGTAAAATAAGCACAAGCGAAAAAGAAAATTAAAAAACGAAAAAACATATTATAAGAAAGGGACATAATATGAAGAACAAAAAACCAATCATCGCTCTCGGCGCACTCGCAGTCGTCGGTTTGATTGCCGGTACTATCGCTTACTTCACTAGCGAAGCTACCTTCGACAACGTCTTTACGACCGCTGTCTACAAAACCAAGTCTGAAGAGACCTTCAACAGCCCAGACAACTGGACTCCAGGTCAGGAAGTTCCAAAGACTGTTATCACTGAAAACCAGGGTACTATTCCTGTAGCCGTCCGCGTTTCTACTACTGAAACTTGGAAGAACGAACAGAATGAGACCATCGATGTTAACACTATCGCTGGCATTGAAGCAGCTCTCCCAGGCACCCCAAAGAAGATCGCTATCATCAACCTCGACAACACTAGCGACTGGGCATACGATGAAGCAACCGATGCTTACTACTATAAGCGTGCTCTCGCAGCAGCAAACGGCACCACTTATGACAAAACTAATAGCTTCATCAAGAGCGTTACTCTTAATGCAAACTTACCAGTAGACTCTGAGTGTGCTACTACTACTAACGAAAACACTCATACTACCACCAAGACCTGTACCACCGCTATCCAGGGCCTCGGCAAAGCTACCTACACCCTTACCCTTACTGTCGAGACTGTTCAGTACGATCAGTACAAGCCAGTCTGGTTCTCTTATGATGCAGAGAATAACTACTCTCACGCTGTAGCTATTACCCCAGCATCCTAATCAACCGAACATAAAACATAAACACAGGAGCAAAAGATGAAGAAGATATTTGCAATCATTCTCGCAAGTCTGTTTATCTCAGCTCCTGTTTTTGCCGTAGACAACACGGTCTACATCCGTGAAGCTGATGGCAAGATTGTCTATGAAGCTTCCGACGGATTCGATGAGCGCTTCATGTACCACGAAGGCATGGTTCCTGGCGGGGAAACCTATACGGACTATCTCACGATCGAGAATGGCACGCCTGATGATTATGATATCTACTTTAAGATTACCGCCGAGAATAACTCAATTAAGGCAAGTAATCTCATCGAGCATATCGAGATGAAGATTTATATCGACGATGTAATCTTCTACGACGGCAAGGCTCGTGGTCTTGATTATCGTTCGCAGGGCGTTAATCTTACGGATGCGGTTAAAATCAAGAACTTCGCTTCCGGCGAATCTGTTCGCATGAAGGTTGAGACTCGCCTCGATTCAACCTACGAAGATATCAATAACCCTGATACTTCCAAGACGCACTGGCACTTCTACCTAGCTGGCGAAGATCCAAATCCAGATGAGCCGATCGATCCAATCCCTGTTCCACCAGCGCCAAAAACCAATGATGATTTCACGCCATGGTTCTTCGTTCTCCTAGGCGGTTCAATCGTCCTCTTTATCTTTATAACCGTTCGTGAATACCACGAGAAAAACAAGCACGGACGCAGCTAATCCCTTTCGCAAACAAGAGCCGTATCATTGACGATACGGCTTTTTCGTGTTATTATAGTTGCAATTACGCTCAAAGCTAATCTGTATCAGGAGGTGAGATTTATGGGCGAGAACATTTATATTGCAAGGCAAGTTATCGAGAGAATGGACGAAGCATTGCGCGAAAAAGCAGATAAGTTAGGTGTCTGGAAAGCTGTTTACTTCTGTGTCTCTTTCGACTTTCGCGCACCGGCAATAGTTAATCCCTGGGATATCAGACCCATTTCGGATAAATTCATCTGCTATGAAGACTTCCGTAAAGTTTTATCGAACTATCTCCGTGCTGAAATCGGCCGCATTGCTGGTGAAGTCCGCGAAAAGGGCATCGCTAGCCGTCCGTCTGATGTCTGCAATGAGACTTATGCCGTAGCTATTGCTGGACAGCAAATTGGCTCAGATATCTTCCTTACTGGTATCTGTTCCGAGAACGGCCCCGACAAAGATCAACTCGATAAAATTCTTGCCATCGAAGGTACTTATAGCCCCGTTAGTGATTATCTTAATCTTAGCGAACGCTATGGTTTCTTCAAGGAGCCCCCGCCTGATTAAGGCGGGGCCTTTTCTTTTCTAGATAATGCTTTTATGTTAAAATCATAGAGACGATGAAAGACCTTGCAGAAGATTTTAAGTCTATTGCAAAGAAGGATAAACCACTATTTGTCTGGATGGCGGCCAACTTTTTGTTGAGCCTCTGGCTATTCTTGATTCCGCTCTTCAATCTTAATGCCGGCCGCGCAAAAATCTGGGCGCGTTACTCAGATATTAATAACGGCTACGCGCAGAATGAGTGGTGGTATTTGCTTTCCTTCGCCGTGCTTGCAATTACGCTCGGCATCGGCCATACTCTTATTTCTGCTCGTTTATACACCAAGCGTGGCAAAGATACTGCGCGCCTATTTCTTTTTGTTTCCTCAATTATTATCGTAATCGGAATTAGATTCCTCTTAAATATCATCGGCGAAGGCTAAAATAAACAAACATGTCAAAAGTAATTGAGTTGCCAACCGGCAAGCGCACTATTAAATACCGCTTTTTCGAAATGCTCCCGGGCACGCTTAGCTATACTATGCTCGCGCTTCTCATCATTTTGTCTGCTATTAATCCGATCGCCGCATCGGTTTATATTTTGATTATCGTTATCATGAACCTCGTGAAAGCGGTCGGTATTGCTTTCCGCACCGTTCAAGGTTACAAACTACTCAAAAAAGGCGTTCGCGTTGACTGGCATAAACGTCTCGCTGATCTCGAAGACCCAGCTGATAGCTATGATCGTCTCGCCGGCACTAAGAGCGAAGCTTACGGCCACAAAGAGCATCTTCGCAATCTCTGCATGATTGCTGCAGCAGAGGAGGGCTACTTCCCAAAGCCAAGTCAGATTTATCACGCGATTATCGTGACGATGTATAACGAGACACTCGACGTCCTCACGCCAACCCTCGAATCTGTTGTTAATTCCAGCTTTGATAACGACCATATTATTCTCGTGCTCGCTTACGAAGAGCGCGGCGGCGAACAGGCTGAACTAGTCGCAAAAACTCTCGAACGCAACTATCGCAATAAATTCGGCGAGTTCATTCTTGCTAAACACCCAGACGGCATCAAGGGGGAAGTAGTCGGTAAAGGCGGCAATATTACTAATGCTGGTAAAGTTCTCAAAGAATATGTTCGCAAAAAGAAAATGCGCTATAGTGACGTGATTGTTACGACCCTCGATAGCGATAACCGCCCGCACAAGGTTTACTTTGACCAGGTCGCTTACGAATATATCGTTCACGAAGATCGCAAACGCCTCAGCTACCAGCCAGTTTCTCTCTTTACGAACAATATCTGGGATGCGCCAGCTGTCACGCGCGTGGTAGCTCAGATGAACTCTTTCTGGAACATCATCTCCGCTATGCGTCCGCACACTTTGCGCAACTTCGCGTCGCACTCTCAGCCACTCGACGCGCTCGTCGAAATGGATTTCTGGAGCACTCGTACTATCGTTGAGGATGGCCACCAGTACTGGCGTTCTTACTTCTATTTCGATGGCGATTACGAAGTGCTTCCGATTCGCGCGCCGATTTATCAGGACGCTGTCCTTTCAGATAATCTTCTAAAGACACTCAAGGCGCAGTGGGTCCAGCTTCGCCGCTGGGACTATGGCGCAAGTGACGTTGCTTATGTTGGCGATTATCTCTTCTCAAAGAAGCGCACTGTGAAGCTCGTCGATCTTATTCCTAAGTTCATCCGCTTGCTCGATGGTCACGTCACGCTCGCTGCGATTGCGCCAATCATCGCCTTTGGCGGTTGGATTCCACTCATCTTCAACTATCAGTCTCGTGATCTTATTTCGCATAACTTACCAACTGTCGTAAGTTGGGTCCAGACTATCGCTGCTCTCGGTCTCTTCATCTCTCTCATCTTATCTATTAAAATGCTTCCTCCGAAGCCGGCGCGCTATAATCGTGCTCGCCACGTCATGATGGTTTTGCAATGGATTCTTGCGCCTATCGTTTCAATTGTTTATTGCTCTTGCTGTGCTTTCTATTCACAGACTCGCCTTGCGACCGGTCTTTACATGGAGAAGTTTGACGTCACGGACAAGGCCGTCAAAAAATAGCTACAACACATTTTTGGAAAAGTGCATAAAATAAAGTACTTACGCTTCTCAGGCTTCGCGGCCTGAGATATTTTTATTTTAGACATTAATTGGAGGTAATATGCACGGTCCGTGAGCAGAGTTTTTGTTGGTTAAAAAAAGTAAATAATTAGGAGTTCTTTATGAAGAAAATTTTCGGTGCAGTTTTTGCTGCGCTTGCACTGGCGGCCATTGCCGCCGTTCCAAAATCATCGGCCGTTACTGGCGCTTCATTGCCAAATACTGCGCCTGTAAAATCTATCCCACTCATCCATACGCTCAAAAATGTCAGTGGTCATATCGATGTTAGGTATCGGTTTAGTTTTACTCCGAGCCCAGATAACCCAGCGGAAGTTGATGGCGCAAATGTACGCAATTCTGCCGTCTTTGTTGCCGACGTAAATCCTGCCACTCGCCAGGCCGTCGCGGATTGTTCGCTAGCTCTGCAAAATATCGTCTTCTCGAAAGTCGGTAATTACACCTTTACTATCGCCGAATCAGAATCGTCTGATGAGATAAACTTCCCACACGATTCCGAGAATAAGTACGATATCTATTTCCAAGTTACGAACAAACTCGATGCAAATAATGAGCCTACTGGTGAGCTTGCAGTATCATTGTTGAACCAGATGTATAGCTATAAAGAAGACGCAAAAGTATCTCTCAGCGCGCGCTTCGAAACATCTGCAAACTATACCTACGTCTCGCTTCAGAACAAAGTATCCGGCGCTGGTGCTGATTCGGATAAGTATTTCAAATACAAAGTAAGCTTTGAGAACTTGCCAGAAAACACTGCGCTCACTGTTGCTGGTCAAGATACGGAAGTAGAGTATAACGGCGAAACAATCCGGACTTCCAGCACGCAAACTGGCGATGTCTATGTCTATTTGAAACATGGCCAGACTGTAACTATTGGTAAGTATGAATCTGGCGACGTAGTCGCTAACGAAATTCCGCAGAATACTAGCTATACTATCGAAAAGCTCGACGAAGACGATTATGAAACGAAGCTTGATGGCGAAACGGAAGATACGATTTCGAAGATTGCAGCAGCTATAGATGCGGATACGTTCGCTGCTAGCAACGTGACTATCGCCTCGAACGACAAAGACTCCACGGTTAATACTGGCGTCTTTGCAATGTCCTGGCCATTCTTGCTTGCGGCTGGATTAGGGCTTAGTGGCTTCTTTATCTTTCGTCGTCTTTCGCGCGCGAGCTAATGGAAAAGCTACTCGCTAGAATCGGCATGGCGGCGACTGTGGCATTTATTGCCGTAATGTTTGGCGCATACTTTGCGACCGAGCAGGGCATATTTGAAACTGAGCCTGTCGGCATCGTTGAACTACGCCAACAAAACGAATCCGGGGAGCCTGCCTGGCTTCCCGGGCAAGTCGCCTGGCTAAAAATCGACGGCACGCATATTGACTATCCGGTCATGCAAACTAATGATAATGAGTGGTATTTGTCGCATGACTATTACGGTAATTCTGCTGCGTCCGGAGCGGTCTTCCTAGACTTTCGCAACTCGTCGGATTTCTCCGATCAACTCTCGATTATCTACGGGCACCGCATGAATAGCGATTTGATGTTTGCGGATGTTGCGAAGTATCGCGACGCGGACTATTTTGCGGCGCACATTAACGGCGAATTAACTACGCCTACGCAAAGCTATAATCTCCGCGTAATCGCACATCGTGAAGTCTCGGCAGAAGACGCTATTTATCGCAATCTCGAATCGCCGGATTTCGATCGGCCGGTGCTAGTTCTATCAACCTGTGTGCGCGGTAAACATAATAAACGCGATCTTTTGTTCTTAGCTTTCGACAACAGGGGAGAAATATGGTAAAATAATAGATTATGAATGCAAGTGAAGTACGTCAAAAATATCTCGAGTTTATGAAATCTAAAGGACACGTTCAGGTTGCGCCTGCGCCGCTCGTGCTCGAAAATGACCCAACTACTTTATTTACCGGTTCTGGTATGCAACCACTTTTGCCATATCTTCTTGGCAAGCCACATCAGGATGGCACTCGTCTAACCGACTCTCAGCCATGCCTTCGTTTGCAGGATATTGAGGACGTTGGCGATCCGCGTCACACTACTGTTTTCGAGATGCTTGGCAACTGGTCACTTGGCGATTACTTCAAAGAAGAGCAGATTCGCAACTTCTTCACTTTCTTGACTAAAGAGGTTGGTCTCAATCCAGAAAAAATCTACGTCACTTGTTTTATCGGTAACGAAAAATACGGCATTCCACGCGATGATGAAGCTGCTCATATTTGGCAGACCGTCTTCAAAGAAGTCGGCATCGATGCAAAGATCGTCGAAATTAACACTGCAGAGAATGGCGACAAACGCGGTATCCGCGAAGGCGAACGTATCTTCTTCTACAACGACAAAGAAAACTGGTGGTCCCGTGGCGGCGGCATCGAATCTACGCCAATCGGCGATCCATGCGGTCCAGACTCTGAGGTCTTCTACGACTTCGGCGAGGATAAGCAGGACGTTGAAAAATATGGCCAGAGCCATCCAGCTTCTGACGGTGCACGTTTCATGGAAATCGGTAACCAGGTCTTCATGCAGTATCGCCGCAAAGAAGATGGTTCTTTCGAGGAACTCGAGCATAAGAACGTCGACTTCGGCGCCGGTCTCGAGCGCATTACGGCTGCTTCCATGGACTCCTATGACGTCTTCCAGATTTCACTTTTGAAGCCAATCGTTGATCGCATTGTTGAACTTTCCGGTAAGAAATACGAAGACTATACTAGCGAAATGCGCATCATCGCAGATCATCTCCGCGGTGCTTACCTTTTGACTGCTCAGGGTCTCAAACCAAGCAATAAGCAGCAGGGCTACGCTCTTCGCCGCCTTATTCGCCGTGCAATTTTGAAGGCACTTAACCTCGGCATCGAAGATAACTTCCTCGCTGGCGTATTGCCGATGATTGCAGAGAATTACAAAGATCTCCCGGATAGCATTCTTACTAACCGCGAAGAAGTTCTCGATGTCCTAAGTAAAGAAGAAGCTGCTTTCCGCCACACGATTCGCCGTGGTATGAAAGAGCTTAACCGCCTCAAGGAAAGCGGTCTTACTGGCAAAGAATTATTCATGCTCCAGGATACTTATGGCTTCCCACTTGAACTTTCCGTCGAGGAAGCAAAACGCCAAGAAATCAAACTCAGCGAAGATTGGCAGAAAGAATTTGATACTGCTCTCGCCGAACAGCGCGAACGCAGTAAAACTGCATCTAAGGGTATGTTTAAGGGTGGTCTCGAAGACCATGGTGAGATGTCTACGAAGTATCACACTGCAACGCATCTCCTTCTCGCAGCACTTCAGCAACTCATCGACCCAAGCATTTGCCAGAAGGGTAGTAATATTACCGCAGAGCGCATGCGCCTAGACTTTAACGTTGATCATAAGCTCGAAAAAGACGAGCTTCAGAAACTCGAAGACCAGGTTAATGCCTGGATTAAGGCTGACCTTCCAGTCGTTCATGACGAATACGACAAGGCTTACGCTCGCGATACTCTGAAAGCTCACGGCAGCTTCTGGGATAAGTATCCAGAAAAGCTCACTGTTTACACGATTGGTGATTTCGATAATCCAACTTCTCGCGAAGTTTGTGGCGGCCCTCACGTAGAGCACACTGGCGTTCTTGGCCACTTCGTTATCAAGAAGGAAGAGGCTTCCTCTGCTGGCATTCGCCGCATTAAAGCTATTCTTGAATAATTGTGATACGATAAGCTTATGAACAAGCTTGTAAAGCGCGGCCTCAAGGCCTACAACATCTTTCTAAAGAATAAAATCGCTGCATCGCTCATGATGTTCATTCCTGGCGTCATGATGACTATTGCTGCATTGAACGGCAACGGCAACGACCTAAAGTCGCTCCCGCTCATGATTTTGATTGCTGGCGAAATTTTCTCATTCTGGTCGCTTTGGCGTCTTGGCTATATCAAGGCTAACCTCGACAAAATAGAAGATGAAGACGAGCGTAAAGCTGCTTGGAAAATCTTCTTACTTCAGTGCGGCGAGGCTGCAATTTATCTCTTGATTGCTTCGCTCGGCGTTTATTTACTAATCAACGAGGATCTTACTAACCGCATTCTTAATTTGATGGCCGGCTTCTTCACGACGCTTAACGGTGTTCTTGGCGCAGTTAAGGTCGTCAAAGGCCGTGACAACAAGAACTTTGCCTGGAAATTCAAACTCTTTCTTACACTCTTTGAGCTTGGCTTCGGTATTTATTTCTTGATTGCTCACGCGGATATCAATATTAAGAGCTACTTCGTCATGGGCCTTATTACTTCCATTGCCGGCGCCATCGAGGTCGCTTCCTGTTTTAATGCAAAGACCCTCAAAGATACTCTCGAAGATGGGCGTGAAATCGTCGACACGATGAAGGGTAAGGAAGTTGCTCCAAAGAAACAAGTTGAGCAAATTGCCGCTCTGTCAGAACAGCCACAACGACCTGCTCACCGCAGTCGCAAGATTCAATAAGTGATATAATATAACCATGAGCATTATCTCTCGTGGCAAAGAACTTGCCGCCAAAGCTAAAGGTGCTGCAATGGCTAATACGAAACATCAGAAGAATCCTGACGATTATTTGCTAGCGTTAGATATTGGTACTGAATACGTTAAGGCTCTCATTGCAAAGAAGGGCAAAGGTGCCCTAAAAGTTGTTGGTGTTGGCAAAGCTCATGAAGCTCCAACGAATATGTATGCTGGCGCTATTGCAGATATTGAGGGTGTCGTTGCGACTTGTGAAGAAGCTTTAAGTAAAGCAGAAGAAATGGCTGGCGTTCGTGCCGGTGAGGTTGTTATTGGTATTGCTGGTGAGCTCATTAAAGGTAACACTGCTTCGATTAAATATCGTCGCGCTGATGCTAGTCGCCCAATCACCGATGCTGAAATGGAAAAGATCATTAAGCAGGTTCAGCAGCGTGCTGGCGAGCGTGCTCGCAAAGAAGTTGCGCTTGAGACTAATAACGAAGATGTTGAGGTCCGTCTCATCAACTCTGCGCTTGTTTCGCTCCGTATTGATGGTTATAAAGTTTCTAACCCAATTGGTTTTAAAGGCAAAGAAATCATTGTTCAGATTTATACTGCCTTTGCGCCACTTGTTCATATTTCTGCTATCGAGCGCGTCTGCGATGAGCTCGAGCTCGATCTCGTGACCGTTGCCGTTGAGCCATTCGCAGTTTGTCGTGCTTGTCTCGGCGACGACGTTGAGTCTAATTTCTCTGGTATTGTTATGGATATCGGTGGTGGTACTACGGATATTGCAGTTGTTGACGATGGCGGCGTTGAGGGCACTAAGATGTTCTCAATTGGTGGTCGTAGCTTTACTCATCAAGTTGCTCAGAAACTTGGTCTTAGCTTTGAAGATGCAGAGAAGCTCAAACTTCTCGCTGATTCTCCACGCATGAAACCAGAAATTCGTAAGAAATTTGATGCTGCTATCGAACGTAATCTCGAAGTTTGGCAATCTGGTGTTGAACTCGCTATTGAGGAATTCGACCAGCTTGAGACATTGCCTGGCCAGATTCTCCTTTGTGGCGGTGGCGCTGGTCTTTCAGATATCCAAGAAACTCTCGCAACTGGCGATTGGTACAAAGAGCTTCCGTTCGCGCGTCGCCCAATTGTGAATATTATCGATCCGGAGACGATTGAAGGTATCGAAAATGACACTGATCGTGAGCTAGACTATACCTTTATCACGGCGCTCGGGCTTCTTCGTGTCGGTATGGATACGCTTGTAGGCGTGCCAGAAAATGGCAGCCTCAAAGCAAAGTTATCTAAATTACTCAAGAACTAAAAAGCGGCCTCGCGGCCGTTTTTTAATCTACCTTTGGTATCTCAATATATTTACCAGATTCGAGTCCGCTTAGTCCGTAGCGTCCGAAATTTGTACGGTGTAGGGCGGTAACTTTATAACCTAGCGCCTCGAAAGTGCGGCGAATCTGTCTGTTGCGACCCTCGCTCATCGTGATGCGCCAAAACGTGCGGTCATCATCGAGCTTTTCGAGCCCTAATTGGCTGCGTCCATCTGGAAGCTGTACGCCAAAATCCGCAATCATTTGCTGATGTAATGGCTCTAGCGCACGGTCGATGTGTGCTTCGTAAATCTTTGTCTTTACGAACTTTGGATGTGTCATCCGGAAGGCAAAATCGCCGTCATTAGTAAGCAAAATCAGGCCAGAAGAATCTTTGTCTAGGCGCCCAACACTTTTGAGCGACTGGTATTTTTCTGGCAACAATTCATACATTGTCGGCGTGTCACCCTGGCGTTTACGGCTACAAACATAGCCAGCCGGCTTATTGAGTGCCAGATAAATTAAGGAAACACTAGAAATCACGCGCCCATCAACAATGACTTCGTCGTTATCTTCGACGCGTGCACCTATTTCGGCCGGCTTTTTATTGACCAAGACTTTGCCGGCAGAAATAAGGTTATCGGCTTCTCGGCGAGAAACACCAAGATTAGTAGCTAAGAATTTATTGAGCCTGAGCATTTGGATCTGCTTCAGGTGCTGGGGCTGGTGCCGGAGCTGGTGCTACTGGCATTGCCTGTGCCTGCTGAGTTAGCGGATCGTCGCGTAAATCGGCTGTCATGCGAGCTTCCATAGAATCTGGAGCGGCTGCGGCTGCGCTTTGCATATCGCGGCTTAGGTCGCTAGCGAGGTTCTGAACATAACCTGGCTGGACTGCATTTGGATCAACGGCTTCGCCGGTTGTTTCTGACTGAGTTGGGCGGCTCTGTTCGGTTGGAACGTTGCCAAGGAGCTCATCCATCTTGCGCTGCATTTCTTCGCGATTAGTTTCGGAAGTTGGATCATTAAGCGGTTGAATTACGCGTTCGCCACCATTTGGCTGTGCTGGTGCAGGTGCTGGAGCTGGAGCCGGTGCTGGTGCGACAGGTGCTGGTGCAGGTGCTGGAGCTGGAGCTGGAGTTTCAATTGGAGCTGGTGCGACAGGTGCTGGTGCGGGTGCTGGAGCTGGAGCCGGTGCTGGAGCGACCGGAGCTGGTGCTGGTGCAGGAGTTGGAGCCTGAGGAATAACCTGAGGAGCTGCTGGAGCCGTAGACATAACTTCCTCTTCGACTGGAGCTGGTGCCGGAGCAGCAGGAGCTGCCGGAATGGAAGAAGCAACAGTGGAAGCTACATCGAGATTCGTGCTAGCATTTGTGTTAGCCTTATCACCGAGAACTTCGTGAACAGTGTTAATAACATCTTCAATACCGACCTGAGACTTAACGAGATAGCGGTCTGCGCCGAGGCTTTCGCCGCGCATGCGCTGATCGTCGCTCGAAAGTGCGGTCATCATAATTACCTTAATCTTGCTAGTTTCTGGTGTAGAACGCAAAATATCTAGCATGTCAAAACCAGAAATCTTCGGCATCATAACATCCGAAACGATCAAATCTGGTTTTTCTTGTACGGCGAGCGCGAGTGCCTCCTCGCCATCGCCGGCGGAAACAATGTCGTAACCTTCGGCGACCAGCCTAATGCTGTAGATTTCTCGCAAGGACTTGTCGTCCTCGACTAACATAATCTTGGTCATACTGACTCCATTATATAATGCTTATGCTAAAAATACTACCCAAAAACAGAGAAAATTACTGTGCTGGCGCAGCTGGATTTTGCGGGATAATTTGCTGTTGAGCAGGCGCAGCCGCCGGGGTAGCAGCAGGTGCTGGAGCTGTAGCTGGAGCTTGCGGAATTACTTGCGCTGGCGCAGCTGGTGCAGGTGCTGGCTGGGCTACCGGTTGTGGAGTAGGCACAGTGGCAGGCGCTGGAGCGGCTGGAGTAGGGGCGACTGGTACTGGCGCAACAGGCGCGGCTACTGGTGTCGGAGCAGGAGCTGGAGCTGTCGGTGCCGCTGGCGCAGCTACAGGCGTAGGTGCTGGTGTGATGGCTTGCTGAACAGCTGCAGTAATTTGGTCGGCAGTGGATGCGGCTGGCATTTCCGCCATAGAAGCAGTTGGCGCGCCACCGGCGATGAATGCCTGAACGGCCTGTTCATGACCCTTTGCAGCCTCTTGCATCTTCTGTTGGTTTTCGAACAAGAATCTTTGCTGTGCGTAAGCTTCGCTCGAGAGGCGTGGCACCATGACGATGAAGCGGGAACCTTTGCCTTGTTCGCTTTCGACCCAAATCTTGCCGCCCATCAACTCGACGCGTTGTTTAACGAGGGCAAGGCCAAGGCCGGTGCCGCCGATTTCGCGCGTGTCGCTATTATCGACGCGATAGAACTTCTGGAAAATATGCTCAGTCTCGTCGCGCGGAATACCGATGCCGGTATCTTCCACGATAATCTGAACGTTATAATCGTCGGCCTTCACATTCACCGTAATCCAACCGGCTGGCGTGTATTTAATTGCGTTTTCGATCAAGTTATTTAAGATTTCCTGTAAGAAATCGCGGTCGATGCTAGCATAAATAACCTGGTTAATATTTAAACCACCAATCTGTCTTTCTGCTTCGTTAGAACCGAATTGATAATTCAGGCCCTTTGCTTTAATGTTAGGTACCTGCGCATCAGAATATTGTTTTACGAGGCTGACGATTTCGACTGGTTCCATACGTGTGCGAATCTTGCCGTCATCGAGTTTAGTTGTATCAAGCAAATCCTGGAACAAACGGCCAAGGTGCCGCGACGATTCGTGCGCTTTATTGAGATACTGCATGGCACGCTCATCGACAGTTGCGGTAGCTGGATTCATTGCGAGACCAAGATAGCCTTCAATACTTGCTACTGGCGTACGCATTTCGTGACTTGCTGTAGAAATGAAGTCTGCACGCTCGCGCTCTTCCTCGAGCTCTTTTGCAATGTCGCGGAAAGTAACAACAACGCTCGAACCAGCCTGGCCAGTTGGCGCTACGATTAGGGAAATCGGAGTCGTCTTATTGCTACCAGAGGTTAACAAATTAAGATCGCGACGCTCAGAAACTTCGCCAGTTTTAATAGAATTCAAAATTGGATTAAAGCCTTCAGTTAGGCGGTTGCCGGACTTGTCGAGCAAATTAATACCGGAGTCAAAATTCAAACCTACTAATTCGTCGGTGCTGCGACCGAGCATTACACTAGCCATTGGGTTAGCGAGCTTAATGTTGTAATCTGCGCCAACAATAATCACGCCCTCGCGGATGGATTTTAGGACTAATGCGCTCAAATCTTGTGGCCCACCAGCATATTGAGTGCCCGGCATCATTGTGACGGTCGCTTCTTCTTCGGTTATTTGTTTTTTCTTGAACAAGCCCATTTCTTCCATTTTACCACAAGCGCGATTCTCTGGTATAATTATCTTTATGAATAAAGACGTCATCTATATCGAGCCAGAGCAAGATATTACTGATATTCTCGCCAATATTAAGGCTTCGAAGAACAAGATTATTGCGCTCGTTCCACCGAAAAAGGCTGGTGTTTTACGTAGCGCCGTTAACTTTAAACTTATTGCAAAAACTGCTCGTCAAAACGAGAAAACAGTTGTTTTGATTACTAACGATGAAGCTCTTCGCCGCCTCGCAAATAGCGTCGCGATGCCAACTTCCAAGAGCCTTTCTAGCAAACCTCAGCTTCCAGACGACGATGATGCTGTAGAGTTTGGTGATGAAATTGATGAAGCTGACGATGGTGCTGGCGCAGAAGATGAAGAAGAGCCAGAAGAAGAATCCGCGGAAGATGACGCCGAGGAAGAAGCTCCTGCCGAGGAAGATCCAAAAGCTTCCAAGAAAATACCTGTTGCTACTGCCGTAAAGGTTGCAAAGAAAGCTCCAGTCAAAAAGCCTGTCGAGGATGACGTTATCGAAGGTGAGCCAGAGCCAGAACCGGAAGAAGAGAAGAAACCTCAGACTAAGAACGAGAAAAAAATCGCCAAGATGAAGGGCGCCAAAATCCCTAACTTTGCAAAGTATCGCAAGTTTATTATTGCTGGCGCGATCGCACTCGTCGTGATTGTATTGTTCTCAATCTGGGCAACCGCTATTGCACCTGCCGCAAAGATCTCCGTTAAGGTTCACACGACTTCTCAGAACTTTACCGAGAAGGTTAACTTCGTAAACGACGAATCTAAGTCTAATCCGAAGGAAGGCATCCTCTTCCTCGAAGAGCAAACTGTAGAGAAGAGCGCCGAAGGTGACTTTACTGCTACTGGTAAGGTAGATAAGGGTACTAAAGCTTCTGGCACAATCACTATAAATCGCGCAAAAGGTGATACTGTAAATTGCGATGAAACCGACTCGAATCTTAGTATTCCGAAAAATACTACCGTTACGATTGGCGGCAAGGCTTTCGTTGTCGTTGATGGCGGATCGGCGAATGCCCCGGATAGTAAAATCGAGGTAATCGGGCGTGGCAGCAAACAGGTTTGTAGGCTGAAAGAGAACATCTCTTCCGGTGCTCTAAAAGTTATTGCAAAAGAGGTCGGCGAAGACTATAACGTTGCTGCAGGCAAGGAAATAAAACTATCTATAACTACCGATAAAAAATACACCGTTACTAGTACTGCAATGACTGGCGGTTCCAGCAAGATTGTTACGGTTGTTTCTAAAGAAGATGTTGAAACTGCGTCTAGCAACCTAGACATGCCATCTCAGGGTGAAATCCGCGAAGAGCTCGCAAATCAGTTCGGCGCAGATTATATCTTCCTCGGTAATATCAAGCAGAGCGAAGCTGCAATTACAACTTCTCCAGCGCTCAATGAGGAAGTAGGCGAAAACATCACGCCAAAGATTGTTAAGAAAATTACCTATTCTATGTATGCCGTTAAGCGCGAACCAGTAAAAACCTACATTGAATCTATTGTTTCAGCCGAGCTAAAAAATAAAGACGATACGCAGATCATCTACGATACTGGTATTGATAAAGCTTTCTTTGAGGCTTTCCAGAATTCTGATAATGAGAATACTGCTAAGCTCAAGACTACCGTTAAGACTGGCCCCCGCGTTACGGACGAGGAAGTTAGAAAGAAATGTCTTGGCGCTAAAGTTGGTGAATGTAAATCTCGCTTAACGTCGATGAATGGTGTATCTAAAGCAGATCCTGACACTAGCTACTTCTTCGTTATGAGCATTCCTGAAGATACTAACAAAGTCGAAGTAGTAATTGAACTCGAAGACGATAAGTAATGCGCGTTCTAGCACTAGATGTTGGCACTAAACGTATCGGCGTAGCTTACGCCGATACTGCCGTGCGTATTGCGATTCCGCGCGGCATGATTCCGGTTGACGGCAACGAGCTTGCCGCCATCGCGAAACAGTATCGCCTCGAAAAAGCGGACTGCATCGTATCTGGCCGTCCGCGCAACAATAGCGGGGAAGAAACGCGCCAGACTCAGATGGTTCAGGACTTTATCGAATCGCTCCAGAATTATTTCGTCGAAAACGGCCAGGCAAAACCAGCTGTTTTCTTCCAGGATGAATCCTATACTTCCATTACCGCCGAAGAGCTCCTAAAGCCAACCAAAGCCGACCGCCAGGCTGGCAAAGTCGACGAAGAAGCCGCCGCGGTTATCCTTCAGGATTTCCTCGAACGCCCAGATCTTTCGCAAATCGAACAGGAGTTAAAGAATGAGTAAAAAAGTCGTCAAACGCGTTTGTTATATCGTGGCAGTCTTGTTACTTCTCGTGATTATTGCTGGCGCCAGCGCTATCATTTGGTATCAGAGCAATATTTCCGCTATCTATGGCGTCGCTTGTATGGATAAAGAATGTGCTTCGCAGGACTTCAAAGTCTCCCAGGGTGAAAGCGCTCAGCAGATCGCCGAGAGATTGGAGCAGGCTGGCCTCATTAAGTCCGCGCTTGCTTTCCGCATTTATCTGACCATTCAAGCAGAGAACAAGAATCTTCTTCCAGGCGACTACAAATTCAGCAAGAACATGTCCGTAGAGATGATTGTTAAATCTCTCAACGCCGGCGTTGCGCTTCGTACGATTAGACTAACCTTCCTTCCTGGCGAAACTATTCGCCAGACTCGCCAGCGCTTCGTCGACGCTGGATATGCAGAAGCCGAAGTTGACGCTGCCTTGTCGAAACAATACGACCACGAGCTTCTTAAAACTAAGCCAGCCGGTACTTCGCTCGAGGGCTATATCTGGGGCGATACTTATGAATTCTATGCTGACGAAACCGTCGAAAATATTCTCATCAAGCTTTTCGATCAGATGTTAAAGATCGTCAAAGAAGAGAATCTAGTCGCAAAGTATCAGGCCAAAGGTTTCACTCTTCACCAGGGTATTACGCTTGCCTCGGTCATTCAGCGTGAGGCTCCTGCTGACTATCAGGAAAAGCGTCATATTGCTCAGGTCTTCGAGACTCGTCTCCAGAAGGGCATTGTTCTCGGTTCCGATGCAATTATTGCCTATGCTGCTGACCAGATTAATCCATATCGCGACAAATCCGACATGTCTTACCTCACTTCCATCGGCTGTCCATGGAACTCTCGCAAATGTGCTGGTCTTCCGCCAAGCCCAATTTCGACGCCAAACCGCGACTCGCTCAAGGCGGTCGCTGATCCAACCGCTACGGACGATCTCTACTTCCTCACTGGCGACGATTACAAGATGTACTACGCCAAAACTGAGGCGGGTCACAACGCCAACATCCGCAACTACTGCAAGAAGATGTGCCAAATCCTTTAAGCTAATTATGTTATAATATAGGGGTGGGGATAGGTCCGAGTGGGCGCCTATATTTATCATTTATGAAGAGATTTCAATTAATTTTATTCAAGGTTTTGCCTTACGCAGCTGCTTTTGCGGTTATTTTTGCAATGATGTATTTTGGCTCGCAGGGCAACGAAGATAGCATTAAGGCTCCTATTACCGCAGCTTTTAGCGACAATTCTTTCCTAGTCACTGCAGACCAGATCTCAGAATCTTACACCGTTGCTACCATCGCGAACACTATTGCGCTTCCTTCTAACGCAACTATTTCTGAAAACTACGTCACCATTAATGCAATTTATGAGAGTACCGGTACTACTAGCACCTCTGGTACTATTATTGAGCGCCCAAGCGTTATCGATGTTTCTAATCTCAGCAAACGCGGCGTTATTGTGCATACTGTTGTTGCTGGCGAAAGTGTCGACTCCATTATTAAGAGTCTCAAGCTTGACTCTAAAGGAGTAACTTCGAACCACGTTCGTTGGTCTAATGGTATGAAGACTACCGCTCTTACGACTGGCCAAACGCTTTACCTTCCTTCTGTTGCTGGCATTGTTTATAAGATTAAAAATGGCGATAGCTACGAGGGTATCGCAAAGAAATATCAGTGTAATCTTGAAGAGATGATTATGCGCAATGACCTCGAGAATGTTCCTGTTACTGCGGACATGCGCATTTTGTTGCCAGGCGGTACGCTTCCGGAGACCGAGCGTCCAGAATATGTTGCACCAAAACCAAAGCCAACCACTCCACGCACTGGCGGCTACACTTACGTTTCCGACTCTGGTGTTCGCAAGAACCGCTTCCAGGTTCAGAATTACACCTATTGGAAGAACATGTACTACTCTACTAAGAGCTGGAATAACCCAGGCGCCTTCGGTAACTGTACTTGGTTTGCATGGTACTGGCGCCGCGCTAATATGCCAAGCAACTACTGGCTCCCAACCGGCACGCTCGGTAATGCTCGTAGCTGGAACAGTACGCTTGCGTCTCGCGGCTTCCCAGTTGGTAAGACCCCAGCTTACGGTGCTGTCGTCCAGACCTCTACTAGCGGCTATGGTCACGTTGCTGTCGTTGTCGGCGTCAACCCAGGTGTCAGTATCACCATTCAGGAAATGAACTACGCTGGTCCTGCCGGCAAGCTCAACATTGTCTATCAGTCTACGATCGACTGGCAGTACGCCATTCAGTATAACTACATCTACGGCAAGTAATCTTATCTTAAGTGTTATAATAGGGACGTGGCCCAGTAGCTCAATGGATAGA
>DESW01000005.1 GCA_002361425.1 Candidatus Saccharibacteria bacterium UBA3304
GCCAAAGCCTACGGAAACAACAACTACAACTACAACTACGACAGAAGCTACAACCGAAGCCACAACAGAAGCTACGACAGAAGCCACAACAGAAGCACCGGCCGTTACGGTCCCGGACGTCAGCGATGTTCCACAGGATGCTCAGGCTCAGGCAGAAGAGTGGACTCCGGAAGAAGGCGAAAACGATCGTGAGCCCCAAGATCCGGAGCAGCCTATCGACGATGGTTATTGGCATGAAGATACTCCGTCAGTTACGGCAGCCGATCTTCAGGCAGCAGCCGAGGCAGACTTGGCAGTTTTCTCAAACTATCTCAGCAACAACGGCTGGAGTATCGTCGACTCCCACTGCGTAAGATCTACTGACACGCAGTATGGAATCTACGTTCACTTCGGCAACGGCCAAGGCGGAGAATCATGGCGTATGGTCAAAGCAGAAACCCCAGACGGAGTAGGAATCTCCGTAGGTTGGTATGGCTACACGATAGGGCTCGATCCTGACGAATGTTTCGGCAGCGATAATTGGGATTACTTTACCAATGGCCCCGTCGGAGCGACCGACTGGACACTCGATTAACGCAACACCTATCTTCACAAGAACCGCCCCTAATTGTTGGGGCGGTTTTTCATGCCTTCTTTTTTGTGACTCGTTTTAAGATAAATTCACAAATATAATGCATCGCAATAGCCACGATAAAGCTACCCGCGAAAAAATATATCGTTAAGCGTTTAGTTGTATAGTTAGCAACCTGATGCGACAAAACGCGCCCAACTGCATAATGCCAAATAAACAGAGGCATGCTAATTTTGCCTAACCATGTAAAGACCGGTATTTTTAATTTCGATGTATAACTTACACCCGAAAGCATAATAATTAGCATGATCACATACACGATCACTTGCATCTTAACTGGCGTAAAACCAAATATCGCCGCAAGACACACATAGGCTAAACACAACAACTCAACTAAAGTCGCAAGCGTGTGCGTCGCAACCTTTGCCTTCTTTTCCTTTATTTCTAGCACAACATCAAACACGAACATGCCCAAGAACATGCATGATGCACAAAGCAATAAACCGCTAATAGGGTCAAAAGCGGAGATGACATCCTGCATGCTGAAATAGACGTAGGCCATTATTAAACCAGCCAAGCCAATCGGCCTACGATACTTGCTCTGGCAGATATAGCTAAATAGCGGCATCACGATCAATAATACCGACAAATACCAGAGTGGCCCAATTTGACGAACTGGATTATCGAAAAAGCTTACTGGGAGCAATAAAAACTCAGCAAACATATCTTTAAAGCCAGTCAAAAAGCCTAGCAAATCGCCATCTTTCAGAAAATGAAAATTGCAAGCAAAGTATACAATTGGCAACGCGAGCAGCAAATGCGGAATGAATGGTAAAAACTTTTTAGCCGTATATTTCAGGGCAATCCGACCACGCTTTTCGGGGTTTTCTTCAGCCTTCTGTTTCGCAAAATGCTGAACGGTAAAATAGCCACTCAGAATAAAGAAGAAATCAACAAACATATAGGTCGGATAGGTCCTGTTGCCGACTAAATCCAAATGACAAAACATAATCATAACCGCCGCAATAAAACGACAGAGGTCTACCATATAGTTGCGCTGCTTCATGGGACTAGTATAACATGCTATAAAATGTTAAAATAACAGATATGAAAACCGTTACTCGTTTTGCGCCGTCGCCAACCGGCTATATTCACATTGGCAACCTACGTTCAGCAATTTACCCATACCTTGTCGCTAAACAAGAGCAGGGTACATTCATTTTGCGCATTGAAGACACCGACCGCGCACGCTACGTAGAAGGTGCAACCGAGCTTATCGAAGATACTCTTAAATGGATCGGCCTCGATTGGGACGAAGGTCCAGAAAAAGGCGGCGAAAATGGTCCATATTTCCAAACCCAGCGCCAAGAAATTTACATTGAATGGGCAAAGAAACTCATTGCCTCCGGCCGCGCTTATGCCGATCCAACTCCAAGCGAAACAATCGCAAAATATCGCGAAGAAGCTAGCAAAAACAAGCAGGCTTTTCTTTATCGCAACTACCGCCCAGCCGAAACTCCAGAATGGGAGCCAGGCATGCCACTTCGCTTCAAAGCTGATCCAAAAACTCGCACATATCACGATGAAGTTTTTGGCGATATGACTATGCTTCCAGAAACTCAGGATGATATCATCCTTATCAAAGCCGACGGTTTGCCAACTTATAATTTCGCTCATATTGTCGACGATGCAACGATGGGTATTACTCATATTTTCCGCGGCCAAGAATACTTGCCAAGCATGGGCAACTACCTCGCTATTTACGAAGCGCTCGGCCTCGATACGCCAAAGTTCGTGCATTTACCACACATTCTCGCACCTAGCGGTAACAAGAAACTCGGCAAACGCGACGGCGCAAAATCCGCAGTAGATTATCGCGCTGACGGTATCTTGCCAGAAGCTATGCTAAACTTCCTCGCCTGCCTTGGCTGGAATGACGGTACCGAAGACGAAATCTACAGCAAAGAAGACCTCATCGAAAAGTTCAGCATCGACCGCATTCAGCATGCCGGCGCTCGCTACGATGAGCAGAAGCTCATTTGGCTCAACGGTCAGTGGATTCGCCGCCTCTTCGCAGAAGACGCAAAGGCGCTCTACGCACGTACGAAAGATTTCTGGCCAGAAGAAGCCGCCAATGCTGACGACGACTACAAGTTCAAGATTTTCAGCATCATTTACGACCGCCTCAAAACTCTCGGCGATCTAAAAACCATGACGAATTATTTCTTTGTCGACCCAGCTGTTGACATGTCTATGATTGAATCCAATAAAGCGCTCAAGAAACTTTCTGAGCATGAGATTCAGGACATCCTTCGCGCTGGTATCGAAAAGCTCCGCAGTGTTGAAGATTGGACCGCAGAGAATCTCCAGAATGCGCTCAATAAATTACTCGAAAGCACCGGCCGCAAACCAGCCGAGCTCTTTGGCCTTATCCGTCTCAGCGTTAGCTTTGCGCCATTTAGTCCAGCTCTTCACGACACGCTCAGCGTCCTCGGCCGCGAACGCAGCCTCGCGCGTCTCAACGCGGTCGTAACGGCTTATTCTAGAGACTAGTAACTATTTCTCCTTATTATCTGGCGAAAAAATCCCGCCAGAAATATCAACTGGCCCAATCTTTTCTTCTTTAGTTGAAGCATTATTTTTGACATCAACTTTTACTAAAAAGAATAAGTACATCACGATATCCCTCAAAGACATCCCCAGCCAGCATATGCCAAAAACAGTGCTACTCGACTGCGTAGCACCGGCGCCATATAACGAGAGGATCGTGCCTAATACGTAATCTACGATGAGTCGTACAATCAATAGAATTGTCGCACCTGCTCTATATGCCGATACATTTTTCGCTTCATCTTTTACCCACCTAAAAAGCAAGAAAGGAACAAACGATTCTACAATTATAGCTACGACCGAAAGTAAAACATTATAGATATCATCTGTCATACTCCTATCTTACCACGCTTATGCTATAATTAAGATATGAACGGCAAGCAACAGTACTACGGCGATATCAAAAAACGTAGTAACCAAGAGCAAGACGATACTCTTAAAAAACTCTATCGCGAAAGCGAAACCAATGATGACGTCGAAGACTTCCTCAAGGACAGCGACGACATTGACGAAGAAACTCCTAAAGAGAAAAAATCTGCTAAAAAGAAACGTATTGAGGCAGAAAAGCGCGCCGAAACTGGTCGCAAAATCGGCAAAAATATTAAACGTACTATTCTAATTCTAATTTTGCTCGGCGCAGTTGGTGGCGGCGTTTGGTTTTTCTTGCAAACCGGCGGCAACCAGACCGAACTAGAGGCTATTGAAAAAGGCGAAACCAAGGCCGACGAAATCTACTATTCTCGCCTTACCGGTAGAGAAGTTAGTAACAAAGATATCCCGACTCAGGCCGCAACTTGCGTCATGATCGAAAACAGCCCAGCCGCCCGTCCACAATCCGGCCTTAATGAAGCTGGTGTTATTTATGAAGCAATCGCCGAAGGTGGCATCACTCGCTTTATGGCAATCTTCCAAGAAGCAAAACCAAACTATATTGGCCCAGTCCGCAGCGTACGTCTAACTTTCGCTGAAATGGCCAAGCCATACCATTGTTCCATCGCTCACGTCGGCGGTAGCGATAACGCGCTCAGACTCATCCGCAATAACAGCGGCTTCCGCGATATAGACCAATTCTATAACGCAAAGTACTACTGGCGCATCCGCAAACGTGCTTCGCCGCACAATGTTTATACGCGTTCAAGCATGCTTGATGAGCTCAACTACAGTAAAGGCTATCGTACTAGCGAGTTTGCTGGCTTCGCCCGCATCAAACCAGACACAAAACCAGAAGCGCCAGCAACAAAAGCTAACAAGATCACTATCAGTATGGGCAGTAACCTCTATAGCCCTGCCTACACTTATGACGCAAATATCAACAAATATCTCCGCGCCTATGTTCAAGGTGGTGCTCATTATAGCGAAAACGAAAATGGATCCAGAGTTCAAAACACACCAGACGTCGTCGTCGCCATGAAGGTCAACGCCGTCACACGTGCAGGCGAAGAGGCGTATGCCGACTATACTACAACCGGTACTGGCGATGCCGCTATCTTCCAAAACGGAGGCGTCATTCAGGGCCGTTGGTCGCGCGCCGACAAAGATTCAGAACTAAAATTCACAGATGCAAGCGGTAACGAAATCCAGCTCAATCGTGGGCAAACCTGGATCACTCTTTATCCAAGCAATGGCAAAGTAACTTGGGAATAAGGAAGGAGAAATCATGTATAGCGACCCAATGCCAGGAGAAAACTACGAAAGCGCAGAAGCACGCGAGAAAGCACGCGCCGAACGCGAGGCAATCGCAAACGGCGAAAACTTTAATCCAAATCTCAGCGAAGAGGCAGCCGCTGGCTTCGAAAGCCTCGGTGATGACGTCCCATTTGCCGGCGATGCCGATATAGCAATGACGACCGCCGAGCTTGCCGTCGAGGGACCAGCTGTCGCAGCAGCCGATGTAGCAGTAAGCGAAGGACTCAATCTTGTTGGCGACATTATGGAAGACGGTATCGAAAAAGATGAGCCGCAAACGCCAAGCGAAATGGCTGCAGATATTTCTAAAAAACACGATTCAGACAACGCAGTCGCCGCCAAATTTAATGAGCAATGGGACGAAGGCAAAGTACCTGATCTAGACAAAGTCCAAGAAGCCGTTGAGCGCGATTACATTGATGGCGCCATCGAACAGTCCGCCACAAATCCAGATGCCGCTGCAGATATTGCAAACACTGAGCGCAACGTCAATGAACGCCCAGACGCAGAATCCGAGCCGGTCGCAGATCAGCCTCACGACATCGCCGAAGCTGCCGCAATTCAATCAGTTGCCGCATCCGCCCTCGCAGAAGATCTCGCCGACGATATTAAAAATGGCAACGAAGACGCAAAGATGCGTATCGAAGAAGTTAAAGAGCGCGCTAACGAAGCAATTGCATCCGCCGATAAAATCAGCATCGCAACGCTAGAAAATTCCGACGACAATCTTGAAACTCGCATGGCAACCGATGTCGCGGAGCAAGCTGCTGACAAAGCGCTCGAAGCCATCGATACCGTCGAAAACGCAGAAAATGAGTTCAATGCCATGACTGAAGAAGAAAAGGCCGAAACTCAGGCCGCCGCTGAAGCCGCTGAGGCGAATGGCACTACCATCGAAGAAGAAAAGGCTAAGGCCGAAGAAGAGAAAAAAGAAAACAACGAAGACGACAGCAATTGGTCTCCAGACCTCTCGCGTGGCATTTTCGGCTAATTCTCGCTAAAATAGAGTTATGTATATCAACAATCGTATTCTTGTTGGCAAAACCGCAGAAGCGAAAGAGCTTTTCATTTTGCCAGAAATGGCTAACCGCCACGGCCTCATTACCGGCGCTTCCGGTTCCGGCAAAACTATCACCCTTAAAGTTATGGCTGAGAGTTTCTCGGATGCCGGCGTGCCAGTATTTCTCGCCGACGTCAAAGGCGACCTCGCCGGCACTGCTTTCGCCGGGGAAGTAAATGAAAAAATCCAGAGCCGCCTCGACAATCTCAAAATCGATAACTTCAAACCACAGGCTTATCCGGTTCGTTTCTGGGATCTTTATGGCGAAAAAGGACACCATCTTCGCGCCACTATCCAAAGCGTTGGCGCAGATATTTTGTCGATTATCCTTGGTCTTTCCGAAGCTCAGGAGGGCAACCTCGCTATCGCATTTGCGATTGCAAAGGACGAAGAACTACCACTCAATACGATTGCCGATTTGCGCGCCGTTTTACAATTCATTGCCGATAATCGCGCCGACTATAACACTAAATATGGCCAGATCACCCCACAGAGCGTAGGCGCCATTCAACGCGCGCTCTTACAGCTCCAAAATCAAGGCGCCGACAAATTCTTCGGCCAACCAATGCTCGAAATCGAGGATTTCTTCCAAACCAAAGACGGCAAGGGCATTATTAATATTCTCGATTCCGTCAAACTTTTCCAGAGCCCAGATCTCTACGCCGCATTCCTACTTTGGATTCTTAGCGAGCTCTTCAACAAATCACCAGAAGTCGGCGACCAAGCCAAGCCAAGACTCGTCTTCTTCTTCGACGAGGCACATTTGCTATTCAACAACATGCCTAGCTACCGCCTCAAGCGCATTACACAAATCGTAAAGCTCATTCGTTCCCGCGGCGTTGGCCTCTACTTCATTTCGCAGGCTCCAACCGATATTCCAGACGAAATTCTTGCCCAGCTCGGCAACCGTGTCCAACACGCACTTCGTGCTTACACTCCATCCGAACAAAAGACGGTTAGGGCTGCTGCTGACGCCTTCCGCACCAACAAATCCTTCAATACCGAACAAGCTATTCTCGAACTTGGCACTGGCGAAGCATTGATTTCTTTTCAAAACGAAAAAGGTGCGCCAGAAGTCGTCGAAAAAGCTACGATTCTACCGCCGCAGAGCCGCATGGGTGTCATTACGACCGAAGAGCGCAATCATATTGTCGCTGCTAGCCCATTTGTTACTAAATATGACGCCGTCTCGCGCCCAGGTCAGAGCAATACCATTACTGAACCAGGCAAAAAGTTCGATCCAAATCAAGCCCAGGCTGAGGCACTCGCTAAATATTCTCCGGGCAATTTCAAGAAAGACGAAGTTAAAACAACCGTTGCGAAAACTCCAGCTAAAACCACCGCCCGTCGCGGCAAATCTACCGGCGAAAAGGCCGCCGAACGTGCCGTCGTAAATGCAGCTGGCACCGCCAGTCGCGGTATCACCAATGGCTTTATTAAGTGGCTCTTTGGCAAAAAATAAAGATGAAGATTCTCATCACGACTGATACTTATATTTACCAAACAAGCGGTGCTACTAATTCTATAGTCGCACTCAAAAATGAACTAAGAAAACTAGGACACGACGCCAGAGTGCTCTCACTCTCCCCAAATAATAAATCCTTCGAAAAAGACGACGATTATTTTATCGCTTCTTCACCGGCGCTAATTTATCCCGGTGCAAGAATTAGTCTTAGAACACACAACAGAGTAATTAAGGACATCATTAGCTGGAAGCCAGACATCATCCATCTTCAATCAGAATTCTCCAGCCGCATTTTAGCGAATAAGATCATTCGCACTCTAAAAATTCCTTTCATTTATACCTGTCACGCACTATACGAAGACTACACGCAGTATTTTTGCCCAAGCAAAAAACTCGGTAGAGTCGTCATTAAGTACGCAAGCAATAAATATTACAATTCCTCTAATGCTCTCGTCGTTCCATCGAAAAAACTAGAAAAAGTCGAGAAAGACTATGGCATTAAATGTCCAATCGAAGTCATTCCGACCGGCATCGATTTAGCGAAATACCAAAGAAAGCTTACCGCAAAAGGTAAAAAACAAATTCTTTCAGAACTAAAATTGCCCGACACAAATAAATGCCTAGTCGCCGTTAGTCGACTAGCTAAAGAAAAGAATATCGATGAATTATTAGATTATTTACCAAACCTATTGTCTCGCGATGACAAGATAAAACTAATTATTGTTGGTGACGGTCCATATCGCAAGAAACTGGAAAATAAAGTAGCAAAAATGAGACTACAAAAGAGTGTAGTCTTCACGGGCATGATTCCATCTGACCAAGTATACAAATATTATCAGCTCGGCATATTCGTTTGCGCCTCTACGAGCGAAACTCAGGGCCTTACTTATGTCGAAGCACTAGCATCGGGCGTGCCAATGGTATGCAGAGAAGATGCGTGCCTAGAAGGCGTTATAACTGATAATGAAAATGGTTTCATATATCGAAATGAAGAAGATTTTTCAGATAGCATCATCAAAATCATTAATAATCCTACGCTAGCCAAAGAAATGGGCAAAAAATCATTCGAAAAGTCCACCGCTTTCAGTAAAGAAGAATTCGGTAAAAGAATAGAGAAGCTATATCGAAAAGTCCTACCAACGTACTATAATTAAGATAGTTTATGAAGAAAAAACTGCGAAAAGTTCTAATTACTGGTGCCTATGGTTTTCTAGGCAAATACGTCATTGAAGAATTTCTCGAGAATGGTTATGTCGTTGTTGCTTTCGGCAGAAACAAAAAGAAAATGCAGGCGCTCAAAAAGCAGTACCCAAAAATCGAGCTAGCCTACGGCGATCTCTGCAAAAAAGAGGATTGTATAAATAGCATTAAGGGCGTTGACGTAGTAGCACATCTCGGCGCACTATCAACCGTCTGGGGTAAACGTTCCGATTTCATTGAAACTAACGTAGAAGGCACCAGAAACGTCTTTGAGGCTTGCCGTCATAACAAAATCGCAAAGGTAGTCCATATTTCCTCACCAAGCATCTACGCGGGCAAATCTGACCGCCTAGGCATCAAAGAAGATGACTATGACGACAAGAATAAACTGAATTATTATATTGAAAGCAAAATCCTTGCAGAAAAAATGATTACTGCGGATTTTGGCGACATTGACTGGACAATTCTTCGCCCACGCGGCCTATTTGGTATCGGAGATACTAGCATCGTTCCTCGCCTAATCCAAGCAAACAAAAAGATCGGCTTACCACTTTTTGGAGGTGGCAAGAACTTCGTCGATATGACCTGTGTAGAAAATGTTGCCTATGCAATAAGGCTTGCGGCCGAAAGTAAGAAATCTAAGCACAACATCTACAACATCACCAATGATGAGCCGCAAGAATTCAAAGGTCTGCTCGAAGAGCTATTCGCAGCCTTAGGCGAAACCCCTAGATATCGCAATATTAATCTCAAAGTAGCGCTCGCAGGGGCGTCAGCCATAGAAAGAATCTACAAGATTTTCCATATCTATAAAGAACCGGCAATTACAAAATATACTATTTGTACGCTCGGATATAGCCAGACTCTGAATATTGATCGAGCAAAAAAGGATTTAGGCTACAAACCCAAAATAACGCTCAGCCAAGGAATTAAAAAATATGCAGCAGACCGTAAAAAGCGTTAATTATTTCGGCTGCGGCTATTGCGTCAATAATCTCTGCCGCGTCTTTAAAGGCATGCACGAAAAGCGTAAATTTCCAGCCGGAGTCTTTTTAATTGAACATAGCAAACATGGTCTCATTTTATTCGATACTGGATATTCGGAAAAAATCTGCAAAACAGGCATAATTGGCAGAATTTACAACCTCGCTAACCCAACAAAAGTCTCAGAACAAGATACTATAAAAAGCCAGCTTGAAAAACAGGGAATCGAAACTGACAAAATTAAATACATCATCCTATCCCATCTGCATCCTGATCATATCGGCGGGCTACTCGATTTTCCGAAAGCTAAAATTGTCCTTTCAGCAAACGCCCTAGACGCTTATCGCCATAGATCATTGCGCCAACTAATTATGAAGCAATTCATTCCAAAAGATTTCGAAGAACGCGTCATCGAGATAACGAAAGAAAAGACGAATAAGACCGTTTTTGATAATCTTAAAGGTCATGACCTTTTTGACGACAAAAGCATTATTCTGGTTGAGCTAGAAGGTCACGCTCGCGGCCAATTATGCGCATTAATCAACCATAAAATCCTTCTTGCTGCCGATTCGTGCTGGGGCAACGATTTACTTGATATTTCCGACAAAATGAAATTTCCTGCCAATCTCATTCAATACAATATGGACGACTACCGCAAATCTCTAGAAATCCTCAAACAGTTCAGAAAAGACGGAATAAAACTAATGTTCAGTCATGACACGTATAATAGAAAGAAGGTTCTATGAATAAGGCATTAATTTTACAGACATTTATGCGCGCCAGGTATTTTCATGGCTTCAAAAATCGTAAAAAACTAGAAAGCTACCAGCAGAAACAACTAGCCAAGCAGCTCTCTTATATGACAAAAAAATCGCCATACTTCAGACAGTATGAGGGGAGGCCACTCGAAGATTTTCCATACATGGACAAAAAAATCATGATGGATAACTTCGACAACATGAATACTGCCGGCATCCATAAGGAAGACGCTTTACAATTAGCTATCAATAGCGAAAAAAGCCGCGATTTTTCAGATAAACTTCACGGCTATTCAGTTGGTTTATCATCTGGTACGAGCGGGCACCGTGGCGTATTTGTGCTCAGTGACAACGAGATCGCAACATGGGTTGGCGGCATGATGGCAAAAATGCTTCCAAAAGGAAAAGTATTCGGAACAAAAGTAGCATTCTTCCTACGTGCAGATAATAACCTATATGAGTCATCCAATAGCAAAGCCCTACAATTCGAATTCTTCGACATCCTCAAACCAATGAATGAAAATATTGAGAAGCTTCAACAATTCCAGCCTACTATCCTCGTCGCACCACCTTCCGTATTGTTACTATTAGCCGATGCCGTAAACGGCAAAAAACTATCCATCGATCCTACAAGAATCATCTCCGTCGCAGAGGTCTTAACTGAGTCTGACGAAAAATATTTCAAAAAAGTATTTAAGCAAAAAATCATTTATCAAGTTTATCAGTGCACCGAGGGTTTTCTTGCATACACCTGCGAACATGGCTCACTTCATTTGAATGAAGATGTAGTTTACGTCGAAAAAGAATATCTAGACAACAAACGTTTTATGCCAATCATTACAGATTTCGTTAGGAAGACTCAACCAATCATTCGCTACCGCCTAAATGATATTCTCGTCGAAGAAAAGAAGCCGTGTAAATGCGGAACCTCCATGCTCCGACTAAAGAAAATCGAAGGTCGCATGGATGACATCTTTGAGCTAGAAGGCATGAATGGCGACGTAGTCAGCGTATTTCCAGATTTCATATCAAGAGTAGTTTTGTACGTCCCGAACATTAAAAACTATAGGGTAGTACAGGAATCACCGCAAAAAGTAGTATTTTATCTCGACAATATTAGCGCCAAAAATAAAAAACTCATCAAAAAAGAATTTAGCGCCTTAGCAAAGAAAATGAACTTCAGAATGCCAGATGTGTCGTTTGAAAAATATCAACCAGATTTTAGTCGTAAAATGAAACGCGTGGAGAGAATCAAAAAATGAGAAATTGTAAAATAGCAGGATACGGATACTATTTACCTGATAATACCGTCTCTTTCGGCGACCAAACACGCTATAGGGCAACAAATGAAACGCAGCTATTTATGGCAAGCGAAGCCGCTAAAAACGCAATCGCGAATGCTGACCTAAATACAAACGATATAGATCTAATCATCTCTGCATCGGCTGTCGGCATACAGCCTATTCCATGCACCGCAGCCCTCATTCACGAGCAAATAATGAATGGCAGCAACATTCCGGCTATGGATATTAACACGACCTGCACGAGCTTCATAACCGCACTAGACACCGCGTCCTATTTTATTTCATCCGGCACATATAAAAGAATCCTTATAGTTTCCAGCGAACTCGCTAGCCCAGGACTTCCGCAAGATAAAAAAGAAATCTACGAGCTCTTTTCGGACGGAGCAGCCGCAATCGTTCTTGCCGAAGCAGATAACGCGTCCCAGGGCGTCATCGCCTCAAAACAGCGCACCTGGTCAGAAAGCACGCATTCAACCGAGATCGTTGGCGGCCTAACTGGACTTAACGCCACAAAACTTACCAACAAGAATCGCCACAAGTACTTTTTCAAGATGGAAGGCTTAGATATTCTACGTGCCTGCACACGTAAACTGCCACAGATGTTTGAAGACTTCAAAAAAGAAAATAACATCACTATCAAAGATGTCGATTTAGTCATCCCACACCAAGCCAGCAAGGCTTTGCCGCTTATCATGGAAAAACTTGGCATCCCGACCGAGAAATATGTTAATCTCGTAAAAGATTACGGTAACCAGGTGTCAGTTTCTGTGCCATTTATGCTCTGCAAAATGCTCGAAGAAAAGCGCATCCGTGCTGGCGATAAAATATTGCTATGTGGCACTGCGGCAGGCTTAACGTCAAATATATTATTAATGGAGGCATAAAATGTTAGAAGAATTTAAGCAATTTTTAGATGAAGAATTGGGTATCGACGAAGAAATATCATTAGACACGAATCTACGCGACGACCTAATGATAGATAGCCTAGCTACCACGCAACTAGTTCTTTCTCTTGAAGAGAAATATGATATCGAGATTGAGCAGGACGAACTCGTAAACCTGAAGACCGTTAAAGACTGTATTGATTTGCTAAAGAAAAAGGGTATAAAGAGTGCCGATAAATAAGCTCAAAAAAATACTGGCGGAGTTCGAGAAAACGGACGCCGAAGAGCTTGAATATGAAGATGGCGATTTAAGAATCTGCATCAAAAAAGGGAAGACTCATACACAAAGCACAAAGCCAGACGACGCAAGCGATTATATTTTGTCGCCGCTAATCGGCAATTATTATAATCCCGCACAGCCAATCAAAGAGGGCCAGAGAGTCAACGAAGGCCAGGTATTATGCATCATCGAGAGCATGAAAATCATGAATAAAATCTGCGCTCCAGCAGACATGATTATTAAGAAAATCAACTTCCGCGACGGCGATGCAGTCGAATGCAAATCCAAACTTTTCGAGGTTGATTATCTATGATCAAAAAGATGCTCATAGCAAACAGAGGAGAAATAGCCGTGCGCATCATACAGGCTTGTCGCGCTATGAACATCAAAACAGTTGCCGCCTATTCAGACTGTGACAAAGACACGCTAGCTGTATTTCTCGCCGACGAAACAGTATGTATTGGCGACAACGAGCCTTCAGAATCATACCTTAATATTGACAACATTATTTCCGCCGCACTCAGCAAAAAGTGCGACGCCATCCATCCAGGATACGGCTTCTTGAGCGAAAACGCCGAATTCGCAAAACGCGCAAAAGAAAACAACATATTGTTCATCGGTCCATCGCCCGCCGTTCTTCTCAAGACCGCCGATAAGTCATTAATGAAGAAGACCGCAAGTAATCTCGGTATTCCAACTATACCGCCAGCCAATAATCACTTTCCACTAATGCTCAAATCAAACTACGGCGGTGGCGGAAAAGGCATAACGATCGTAAATAACAAAACCGAATTAAATAATTGCTTAGAAGCCGCCAAAATAGAACTAAACGGCGCTTTCAAAGGAGACGGCTTTCTGTATGAAAAAATTGTCGATATTTATAAACATATCGATATTCAGTTCATTTCCGATAAAGCCGGCAATATCTCGATATTTCCTCCAAGAGACTGTTCCGTTCAGAGGCGTTATCAAAAACTAATCGAAGAAACTCCGGCTGCTAGTATTCCTGCCGATTTACTAGACAAAATGTCTCAGGATACAACAAAAATCGCCTCAGCAGTCGGCTACGATAACGTAGGCACGGCCGAGTTCATCATCGACAAGCAAATGAACTACTATTTCCTTGAGGTAAATTCTAGACTTCAGGTGGAGCACACGATTACAGAAGAAGCCACCGGCGTAGATTTAATCGAACAGCAAATTAAACTTGCAATGGGAAGAAAAAATAGCATTCCGCGCTTCATTAAGGCTAAAAAACATGCCATCGAATGCCGCG
>DESW01000003.1 GCA_002361425.1 Candidatus Saccharibacteria bacterium UBA3304
CTGCGGATTCTTCAATGAGACCTGCTGATTCAGCAATGCGCTGGTCCTCGATGAAGCGCTGATATTTTTTGTTGTCTTCCCATTCTGCCGTCTCGCTCCCCATATCCTTGCCGTCATTATTTGCGACGCATGCTTTACCGGTGATGTAGCCCATATATTTAAGTTTCTCGGTGTTATTAAAGATGTCGAGCGCATCGCCGACAATTGGCACTGCGCCGAGAGCGGCGTCGCCGACAGCATTGCCTACCTGGGCCGATTGAACATCACCTGCAATATTCTGGTCCACCTTACCCCATGGGGATGTGCGCTGGCCGCAATAGATAATGTAGCGCGCTAGCTTACTGTCAGCATCAATCTTCGCATCCTCTTCTTTGTCTGGATTTTCAAAGCCGCCAAGAGCATTTACCTCATTAACGACCGTTGCTGGATTGTCCTCAAGCGTTGAAGTATCGGTGACGATGTACGGGTTACAGAACGCATCGGCCACTGCGCCAATATCATACATTTCCGGACAGTTCTTTTCGGTTTGATCCTCAGCAATTTGAGCAACTATTGCCGCTGATGCCGCCGACGAGTGCGGCGTAATTGATCGCACCGCATTGCCAACCACGGTCGACGCCCCGTTTATCATCCCCGTAAATGTACTCATCTGCGAGGCTATCGGTATCATTTGGCTGGCCAGACTCCCCAGGAATGTATACTTCGACGTTACATCGAACGGACTTCGCGTTTCGCGTTCATAGCGAGCGTTTTCGGCAACGACGCGATCCTGTTCCTGCAAGTAGGCGATAAATGCGCCCTTACTTGCAACCGAACCGCCAGACTGTTGGTGATTTTGCCCCATATACATATTCGCACCGGAAACCAGCATGTTGCCAAGATCTTCGCCGGCAACTTCCGTCACAACTTTTCTAGTTAGAATACCAGCAACAAACGGAACGAGATGAGCGATTGCAATCGACACCGCTGCGCTGAAGGCTACGCTACCAAGAGCTGAGCCGGCGGCTTTAATTAATTCCATACCGCCAGAAATCGCGCAGCCAACACCCGTGAAACAAAGGATAATTTTGACAATCGTCATGCCCGCGCTGACCACGGCTGCGGCCATACGAGCAGCCGTACAGGTTTTGAAAGCAGCGACACCGTTGGAGATATTTGCCGCGATGCTACCAATGCTGCCATAGACAGTATTGAGCATTGTATTCATATTAAAGCTTTTTACACTCGGATCGGACATATTTACGGAAGTGCCACCATAGATTGCGCTGATACCAGCAGCTTCCATTGCGGAACGCTCGCGAGTGGTAGTATTCGTTCCGTCAGCGACATAATCATTGCCATCCTTTTTAACACTTGTCGTTTCCGTATATGTATTTTTTGTTTTTCTGGTGAGCGAATTGCCTAAATCATGCAGTGGGGAGCTTGCGCCATCGCCAATTTGAGCCTTCTGGATGCCCTCAAAGACATTAGAGGCCATACTAATAATTTGTACCGCCTGATAGGCAGCAACGATCATAGAAACCGCGCCAATGAAGTCCGACACGCCGCAGACGATATTTACGCCCGTGCTTAAAATACTCGATGCAGTATCAAACTTGCCAGCTAGAGACTGCAATTTACCCTGCAGCTTTGTTTTACCAGTGTTAGCATCAACCTCAGTTGCATCCGAAGCCTTAAAGCTAGTATCTTCTGGCGTACCAGATTCGACATCAGATAGCCTCGAGCTATCATTGGTACCATCTCCGTCAGCATCATAATCCTCATAGTCGCCGGTACTGTTTTTTGATTTCGCATCTGCGCCGTCACTGTCGATGTCGCCCGACATTTTTGCCTTCATGTCTTCCGCAGAGTTTTTGCTGTTGGCGTCAAAATCTCGCCATTTATTTCTATTAATACCTAGGCGTCCGAGCAGTTTCTTCATACTCGAGTCGAACCAAGCCTTTATCGAGCCGCGCCAAGTGCGCGAACCCTCCGTATAGTTATTTCTAAATTCAATATCATTTGCGAAGGCATCGTCGAATGTTATCCTGCCATCCCCGGCGTGTTTCGAGTCTGCAACAATAGTTTGAACTTCGCCGTTTGCACGGACGTGCTTCATCACAGTAATACCGCCCTCGTCCTCGAAGGTAATACCATTTCTTGCTAGCTTAGCCTTCTGGCGTTTCGTGACGCGGAACTCATCGGCTTTGAAATAGTGAGCCTTAATACAGTCCTTAACGCCATCCTTGATTTCGCCGGTCTGGAATTTTAGGAATGATTTGCTACGGGCGTTCTGGGAAACGGAAATAGAATCAAAGGTATCTTGGAATTGCGAAATAAGGCTGAACGGCATGGACATCTGACCAAAGAAGCTGCTACCGCCAAAACCGAGACAGAGTGCGAGGATTGTAATGATTGGGCCAGCTTTCTTGAAGCGGCCTTTAGCGCTACCGACTTTACCGGATTTAAGATCTTTTACGCCCTGAACGGCGTTCTTGAACTTGCCGGCAGTCGAGTCGTCGTTTGCATCAGATTTAACGTTGTTCTCTTTTTCACCGAGGGAAGCTTTTTTGTCGCCGCCTTTGCCACCAGTGTTAGGCTTCTTGCTGGCATCTTGCTCACCTTTTTTGAGCATGCCCCACTTGCTGTTGCCTTCATCATCGGTTTTCTTACCAAATTTATTGGCAAAGAATGAGCCTTTTTCACTCTTTTCATCTTCAGCAGCTGGACGGCCATTAATAAGAGTTCTGGCGTTGCGAATATAGTTCTGGTCCTCTTCGCTATAGCGGCTCAAATCATCGCCGTAGTCATCGGAACCAGAATCGGTATAATCACCGGAATAATCTTCGTCACCCATCGCCATAACTAGCTTCTATTATACTACATTATGCTTATGAATATTGCATTTTCGCTTAAGATATGTGTATAATATTCATAGGAGTAAAAAGCCTATGGCAAAAAAACAAAAAAGAAACAAAACTGCGTCTAAAAATATTATTCTGTTTATCTTCGCGGTACTTTTGGTAGCCGCTATTTCTTTTGGAATTATTGTATTAATTAAGCAAATGCAGGCAGACAAGAGCGAGAAAAATGACACTCGCGACAAAAATACTGCCAGTAACGAATTGAAAGAGGAAGATTTGACTAACGAAGACAAGGTCACAGAAGCTAGTAACAACGCTAAGGATCGCATGGAAGCCGACGAGCAAGCAAAAGCCGATACGACCGTCGATCAAGACGAAACCGGCAAGAAAATTGCAAAACCAGAAATCTCTTTCCTTCAGCTCGAAGGCGACAAAGTCGTAGTCGGTGGCGCTATTTATAATCTCAACGAAACCGGCGGCGAATGTCTCTATAGTTTTACCAAGAGCGGCGCTAACTTAGAGTTCAAAGCAGACGTTCTGCCAAATCCAAGTTATATCTCCTGCTCTACAATGCAAATCGACAAAACCAAATTCACGACTGGTGTATGGTCAGTAAAAATCAAATATAAATCTAATACAGCGGAGGGCGAAAGTGAAGCAAAAAGCATTACGATTCAGTAGCATCGCAGCCGGAATTGCTTTCTTGGCAGTCTTTTTTGGCGCCGCTATTAATAACACTCCGGACACAAATGCAATTTCGACGGCAGATTTCAAAGCCGGCAATATTATCGACGATGCGGTATTCTACAACAAAAATACGATGACCGTCGCCGATATTCAGGCACATCTAAATCGCTATATGCCTGCTTGCGATACGTGGGGTACCGGTCCAGTTGGTTCCGGTCGTTATATTAACGGCAAGGCAATTCCAGCCAGCACTACACGCGCCGATTATGCCCGCCAAATGCGCGCTGCCGGCAAGACGCGCTATCATGAGCCACCATATATCTGCGTACAGAATTATTATGAAAATCCAACCACTCATGAAACTTTGTATGACACCAAAAATGTCATTAAAGAAGGCATGATCTCTGCAGCGCAAATTATTTACGATGCAGCACAAAAGTATAATGTTAACCCACAGGTTTTGCTCGTACTCTTAAAGAAAGAGAGTTATGTCTGGGGTGATAACTGGCCGCTAAGAGACGAGTATAACACCGTGATGGGCTATGCTTGTCCAGATAATGCGCCATGCGATACTAAGTACTTCGGTTTTTATAACCAGGTAGAGACGTCTGCATGGCAGCTCAATTATTACAAAGAGCATATTTATAGTTACAACTATCGCCCGTACGCGACCAACTATATTTTCTACTCGCCAGACGCTTCGTGCGGCCGCAAAGAAGTTTATCTCGAAAACTTAGCTACTACTTCCCTCTACATCTATACGCCATATACACCAAACGATGCAGCACTTCGCAATTATCCTGGCACTGCAACTTGTGGATCCTATGGCAACCGCAACTTCTTCATGTACTTTGCTGAATGGTTTGGCGATACGCACGGCTTCAACGCCGAGAAGAAAACTATACCAAGTATCAGCTATACCATTTCTGACGCAGAAGCAAAGAAGACGCTTGCAATTGCAGACAATAGTAAGGCTGCTGGCGCTAAGTTAATTGCAGTAGACAATAACGGATCGACCTTTGAGCTTAAAACGAATTCCGATAAAAGCTATACGATTGTTAATAGTGCATCCAATATGGTGCTTGATGTTCCTGGCGGAAGCGCAATAGTCGGTGCGGAAATACAACAATGGACAAGCAATAGCACGCCTGCGCAAAGATGGTATATCTATTCTGATTCGAATGGCGGTTACTATATCGCTAGCTCGCTGTCCCCTTCTTACGTCCTATCTACTAACGAAGAAGGTAAGATCGTACTAGATATCTATGGCAGCCAAAATAGTAAACCATTGAGCCTAAAGCCTGTAATTAATGAAAAAGTAAAAGATGGTACATATGTGCTCGAGAGTGCACTAAAAGAAAACCTCGTGCTCGATTTAGGTGGCAACAGTAGCGCAGAAGGCGCAAACATTAATATGTACGCCGCTAATGACACGGTCGCGCAGGATTACGTAATTAGCTACGACGAAAAAACTGGCTATTACGTAATTAAGAGCAATCACAATAAGGCCCTAACCGCCAACGGAACGACAATTAAAGCCGGTTCGAATATTCAGGCAAATACCGACAAAGCAGAATGTACGCAGCGCTTCTTGATTGTTAAGGATGAGAAAGATAATTACACTTTCTATTCCTCTTGCGATTTGTCTTTCGCGATAGATGTTGCCGGCGGTGTAGCTAACAATGGAACCAATGTTCAGATTTGGACATCAAATAATACCCCATCGCAGCAATGGCATCTTAAAGAAAAGAAAGCCGTGATTGAAGAGACTCCTGTAAACGAAGAGCCTGCACTAGAGCCTGAGGAACAGAAAAAGCAGCCACTCGAAGATGGTCATTATGTCATCCATTCTGCGCTTCGTTCGGATTATGTCGTAGATATTGCCGGCGGCAGCACTGCTAATGGCGCGAATATTCAGATGTGGGCAAAAAATAATACAGTAGCTCAGATATTTAATCTTAAATACAACGCGGAAATCGATGCTTACTTAATAGTAAATCCGCATTCAAATCACGCAGTCGATCTGCTCGGTGCATCAACAAAATCCGGCACAAATATTCACGCTCATAGCGTCAACTATACCTGCGCACAGTATTGGAAGATTAAAAAGAAAGATAATGGCTACTTCGCAATATTCAGTTTCTGTAGCGATGATTACGTGCTAGACGTTGCCGGCGGTGGCACATCGAGCGGTACAAATTTATGGTTGTACGCAACGAATAACACTAAAGCTCAGGAATGGAGTTTTGAAAAGAAATAGAGATAGCGCCGAGAGGCGCTTCTCTTTTTGTATGATAAAATATATCTTATGCAATTAAATGAAGTAGCGAGCGTTTTTCTATATTTGACCGTCTTTTTGGCATCAGCTGCTTTTGCGTATCTCGGACAGAAAAAGGACCGCAAAGTATTTGTTGTTTTAGCCATTCTTCTACCTGCCTTACTAGCCGGATTCCGTTATGATGCCGGTACCGATTCTCTAACCTACCGTAACTTATATTCACAAATCGGCGAAGAATCATCCGAGATGACCGCATGGCGCGTAGGCGAAGGCGGACTTGAGCCATTCGTAGTTTACGCATCCGCACTGGGCAATTTCTTGCAATTACCACCAAGTGCACTCTTTATTGTTTTCGCTCTGATTACCGCCGGATTTCTATATCTAACCACGCGCACGTTTAGTCGTAATCGCGCTTGGTTGTTCTATGGCATGTTGCTATTGATTGTCTTCCCGGAAAGCCTTAATATGATGCGCCAGTTGGCTGCAAACAGCGTTCAAGCATACGTGCTCGCAAACATCTTTAAGTCTCAGCGCTATAATGTGCGCGCAAGAATAGTTCCGATTGTATTGCTGCTCGCATTTTCAGTTACGTTGCACTACTCTGCCTTGCTATTACTGCCAGTATTCTTGCTACCAATTATCATAAAGTGCGTACGCGGAAGAACTTTGACGCTACTACTTTGTTTGTTTATTTGCGCCTGCGTATTGGCCTTCCCTATGTTACTCAACTTCGTAATCGGTCTCGGCATTTTAACAACGCGTCATTACGAAACTTTCATGGAAATGCCCGGCTCGATTGTTAATATTAAGTTCTTTGCGGCAGCAATTTTGGCGGCAATTATGCTCGCAAATTACAATCGTAGAGAGCTTAAGTTTGATAAGCAATACAGTATGTTATTATTGCTTGGCACAGCATATTCAGCAGTCGGTTTCTACTCCGGTTACCTCGGCCGCTTGGCAATGTTCTTCTGGATTTTCATTGTGCTAGTGGGCGGCGAAATGCTTTGCCAGCTATTCAAAAAAGATCGCCACCGCTTTGCGATTTGCAGCGCGGTAGCGATTCTATATTTCTTGATTTACTTCTGCGTATTAGGCTTTAACGCAATTTTGCCTTACAGCTTTGCTTTATAATTATTTCTCGGCAATATAGTCGAATTTTACGAATACTGCAACGAGGGCGAGAACAAATGCGCCAGCTACAATAATCGCGGTTGAGATAATGCGGTTCTTCGTTACGATAGTTGGAGTAGCTTCAGAAGCGCGCTCGAGTACGGTGATTTGATAGTTATCAGCGTCGTCATAAGCTGCACTGATAACATTGCTGGTTTTATCCATGACAGTATTTGCAGTGTCGATTGCTTTTTGGGAATCGTTGGAAGTTGCAACGATTTCAAAAACGCCAAATGGCTTCTCTGCAACAACATATTCTTCGAGGTCAGCCTCAATCAATTCACTACTCATGAGCAACTCAGCAATCTGAGCATATGGCGAAGAAACTGGGCCATTATTAACGGCTGGATTATAAACAGAAACTTTTGCAGAAGCAGTATACTGGGTTGGCTTCGAGAATGAATAGTATGCACCGCCGACAGCGCCAAGGATTACGACTACGATGACAAAAATCCAGCATTTTTTGATTTCTTTGAGATAGTTCTTAAAAGTAAACTGAGGTTTGGACATTAATTGGATTCCTTTGATTTATTTAGATAGTTAATAGTATCGCGCATTGCATCGGCGATAGTCAACTCAGTTTGCCAGTTGAGCTCTGCTTTTGCCTTGCTTGGATCGGCATAGATTTCAGCAAGATCACCTGCGCGGCGAGGACCGAATTCATGCGGGAGCTCGCGACCACTTGCCTGTTCGAAAGCGGCAATCATTTCTTTAACGCTGGTTGCTTTGCCAGTACCAAGGTTATAAATACTAACACCTGGTTTCATATGCTCAAGCGCAGCAACGTGGCCCTTCGCGAGATCGACAACATGAATGTAGTCGCGACGGCAAGTACCATCCTCAGTTGGATAATCAGTGCCGTAAACTTGAAGCTTCTCAATGCGGCCATCAGCGACGCGCATAATGATTGGCATTAAATTGTTTGGAATACCGTTTGGATCCTCGCCAATAAGGCCGGATTCGTGAGCTCCGATTGGGTTGAAGTAACGAAGAAGTGTAGCGTTAAAATCTGGGTTTGCAATAACGTAATCTTTAATGATCTCTTCGATGAAGAATTTGGTGCGGCCATATGGGTTAGTAATAGCGCCACCAGTCTTCATGGTTTCGACACAAGCTGGCGTATCCTGCTCACCATAAACAGTTGCAGATGAAGAGAAGATAAGTTCTTTAACGCCATATTTACCCATTACATCAAGAAGATTTAGGGTGCTATCGAGGTTGTTATGATAGTAAAGAATTGGTTTTTCGACAGATTCGCCAACAGCCTTGAGGCCAGCAAAATGAATTACGGCGTCATAGTTGCCCTGCTGGAAAATCTCATCCAATTTTTCAGCATCAAGAAGGTCGGCTTCAAAGAATTTTGGACGCTTGCCGGTGATTTTCTCGATCTGATCAAGAACAGTGATTTTACTATTAAAAAGGTTGTCGATAATTTCGACTTCGTATCCCCTATTAATTAATTCGACGACAGTATGAGAGCCAATGTAGCCCGTGCCGCCAGTTGCTAAAATCTTCTTCATACCAATAATTATACCTTATAATCTTTGCATAAAGCAGATTAATGTAGTATAATAGCGAAAGGCCGGGGTTTGGCGCAGTTGGTAGCGCGCGCGCTTTGGGAGCGTGAGGTCAGCAGTTCGAGTCTGCTAACCCCGACCATTTTTAGTGTCTATTAAATTAAAAAACGACCTCTTATTCAGGGGTCGTTTTTTCTTGTCTTTTACATGCCTGGGATGTGGAAGGCGCTTGGGTCAGCATAGACTTGGTCTTGCATGACTGGATTGACGCCGTTTACGCTAGGGCTAGTTGCTGCAGGAGCGACGGTTGCGGTAAGCGTATTATCCTCTTCTTGAAGAACGGCTGGCATAATCGGTTCAGCTGGTGGAAGCTGAGCGGCAGCAGCCTGAACTTCATCTTGAATACCCTGCACATAAGCCTGAGCGGTAGGAGCTGGGGCTGGTGTAGCCTGAGACATTGGCTGTGGAGTAGTTGGGGCTGGTGCCGGCGCAACGGCTTCAGCTGGAGCCGAAACTGGTGGCATTGGAACACCGCCATCAAGCGTAAATGGGATTGGTGGTGGTGGCAAGATTGAGCCATCATCTGGCATAGGAAGTGGTGGATTTACATATTCGGCAGTGCTTGGAACGCCCATTGGCGCAACTGGAGGGACGGATGGATCGACGGTTGGCGCTGGCTGAAATTGAGCAGTAGGTGGAGTTGCGACTGGAGCTTGGATAGCTTCATTAGCCATTGGTGCTGGAATAACTGGTTCAGCATTTTCCGGCACGAGAGGCTCCGCCATAGGCATAACAGGAGCTTCAATTGGCGCCATTTCAGCAGTTGGAAGCTCAGTTGGAGCCATTACTGGAGCTGGAACAGCAGCTTGGAGTTCCTGTTCCATTTGCGCGGCATAATCTACGTTCTCTTTTGGCGGAAGGTTAGCTTCGCTTGGTGGCGTAAGGCTCTTCTCGTTGTTTATAGAAGCGGAATCTGGATGCGGCAACGGTTCTGGATCCGGAAGCGGGACTGGTTCTGGCTCCGGTGCGCTAGTAATATCAGCTGGTTGCTCTTCTGGGGCGACAGCAGGTTCAGCAAGCGGCTCGAGTTCCGGAGTTGGTAAATCAACCGGCGCAGCCTCAGCTGGAGCTGGAACGGCGATAGTTTCAATTTCCGATGCGTCTTCTGGCGCAGTTGGGGTTTCATCAGCTGGCTCAATTGGAGCTGGCTCAGATTCTGGTAAATCTGGGACATTGTCTGGCTTCTTAGCAGACAATTCCTCAATTTCTTCGAGCCTTTCTTCGACTTCAGTTTTACCTTCTGCTGCTCTGATGGACGCATTCATGCGCTCAATAGCAAGCTCGGCGGCGTTCTTCTCTGGTTCCGGCTCTTCAGCAGGTTCTTCAGCAGACTCTTCAACTGGCTCTTCGACTGGTTTTGATTCTTCAACGGCCAGCTCGTCTTTCTTAATAACAAGCTCATTATCTGCTGGCTTTTCTTCTTTTACCGGTTCTTCTTTAACTGGTTCTTCTTCGAGCTCAGCAACATCGTCGTTAACGTCGACGGTGTTATTTGTAAGGATATCTACTGGAATACTAGAGGAAATGAGCTGCTGATCAGCGCCGTCGCTCATAAGAGCTGCGGCAATAGACATCGTGTCGGCGGAAGTGCGCTCATTGGAGAAGCGGTTAGTTGCGGCAACGATACCGGCGAGAAGTGCGGTTGCAGTAGATTTATCGATAAGCTTCTCTTCTCCGGCGCCATCATCGAGAACGTCACCAAGGTCAGCAATCATCTCAGAAACAGAGGAAGCGGCTGGATCGCCCCATTCGAGATCACCGAACTTGCCCGGAGCGGCGGCGGAGATATTAATGGAGCTGGCGTCATGCTTAATCTTGCCATACTCTCTAAGAGCGGAGTCGAGGTTGGATTCAGCATCGACGTTAAGGGCAATAATCAAATCGACGTTGTAATCACCGTGGCTAAATTCGAGATCTTTTTCATCAAGAGTGGTCTTGTAAGGAGTAATAAAGACCTTAACGAAGTCACCTTCAATCTTGTAGCGGAGGTGGTCGGCCTTCTCTTTATCAAGAGCGATGATGAAATCCTGGAGACTGTTCGTATTAGATTCGAAGGTTTTTTCTGGCTCAAGGAACTCAATGGCGTTTGGAACGGCACCAGAGAAAATTGCCGTTGCGTGTTTGCCGAGCTTATCGAGAATAAAAGTCAAACCAAGAGCTGCCGACAATTCATCGACACTTGGATTTTTTGATAAGGCAACTAATACGTTGTCGCTGTCCTTGATGCGATCAGCGACCTGAGCAACAATACTCTTGCTCGGTTTTTTAACAGCCCCATTAGACTGCGTGTTTTTCTCTGGCATTTTTAATTTTCTTTGTTTATTTTTGACCTAATTTGGAATTAGTTTAGCATAAGCTGTTAACTTTTGCAAGCCCTCTCTGCACTACTCTTTACATTTTTGCAAAAATAGAATATAATAATGGGAATTGTAATAATAATTTTTAAGGAAGAATTAAATGCCGATTATTAAATCCGCAAAAAAGGCGGCTCGCCAATCTGTTAAGCGCCGCGAAAACAACCAGCAGATCAAGAAGACTATCCGTGCTGCTCTCAAAGAGTTCCACAACAAGCCAACTGCTGACAATATGAAGAAAGTTCAGTCTGAGTACGACAAGGCTGTCAAAAAAGGTCTTATCAAGAAGAATACCGCAAGCCGCCGCAAAGCTAAGCTCGCTATCTTCGCTAAGGCTGCAGGTGTAAAGAACACCGCTGCTGCAAAGAAAGCTGCTGCTCCAAAGGCAACCGCTGAGAAGAAAGCTCCGGCTAAAAAGGCTACTGCAACCAAGGCTACCGCAGCTAAGAAACCAGCTGCAGCAAAGAAGCCAGCTGCAAAGAAAGCTCCAGCTAAGAAAGCTGAAAAATAAAAATAGTTCATCAAAATATCTCCCTTGCGGGAGATATTTTTTTATTTAGCTGATTTTGTCCATCGGGTCATTCTTAGACGACTCGAGAATTTCGCCGTAAGTCTCATTAACTGGCTTACCGGAGACGCGGAGAACTTTGAAGGTATCGAGGATATCATTATAGGCTTCGCGAGGATCATCGCCGTCAGCGAGATCGGACTCGATACGAGCATAGTAACCTGGGATACCATCAATCTTATCAATATAGACGTTTACAGATTCACCCATGCGAAGCTCTTCACGGCGACGGCTAACTTCGTAACGGAGTTCATAGCCGAGCTGATAGAGAATGTGAGCCATTTCAGAATAATCTTTAATGACGGTCGCATTAACAAGGTCAAACTTCTCATCTTCGAAGTGACGGCGCATAACGAGGGCGTAAATCGCCTTCTTTTCTGGGTCTTTTACAATCGTGCGAAGAGTGAGACGAGGCATAGCCTTATCACGCGCAAAGCGCTTTGGCACAAAGACACGATCATGTTGCCAGTAAGGAGCGGAAAAGGTGAAATCAATCTCGCTGAGCGTCTCAATGAAGTCCGCGCGGGAGTTCAATTTCATTTTGATGATGGTCTTTTTCATGGCGACCTCCTCCTATAATTCTGCGCCCTGTCGCGCTTTATTTGCCCACTCGTCGGCTAGTTCGTTCCCTTCTGTACCAACATGGCCGCGAGTCCACTTTAAGTTTACGTCCGGTTTGCTTACAAATAGTTCATAGAGCTCTTGTACAAGCTCGAGGTTCTTGATTGGGCCGGTTTTCTTAGTCCAGCCGTTAGCCTTCCAGGTTGGTGCCCATTTTGTGACAACATTTACCCAGAACTCAGAGTCAGTCATAATCTCGTCACCAGGCTCAGCAAGCTTATAGGCAGCAATGAGGGCCATTGCTTCCATGCGAATATTAGTAGAATTAGCTTCTTTGCCAAGCGCTGCTGGCTGTTTAGAATCAAGATCAATCACTGCGAAGCCGCCTGGGCCAGGATTCGGAGAGGCAGAACCGTCAGTATAATAATGTTTCATTTACCCAATTATATAACAAAACAGATTAATGAGAGAAGCCGTTACCGATGATAACGATAAAGTCAGCTTCGACGTTCTTGAGACCTTCTGGAATCTCAGTAGTCATAGTGTTGTTTTTGCCATCAATCTTATAGAACTTTTTGAGCGCCTCTGCGGTCTGGGTCATTCTAGAGTTCTTCTGGTAGACGCGTACACCATCAAAGCCGCCAAGGCCGCTTGGAGCGTTTGCAGTGCCCTTTACGATGTAGCCGTTGTCTTCGAGCTTAGTCTTCTCTTTACCAGCAATACCGTAAGCATTAGTGCCGTTATAGACCATAATCTGAGCGTTCTCAGAGGTGAATGACTCGGCGCTAAGTTTACGCTTCATATAGTTCTTAATTTCATTATAGTTGCCAACACCGGCGGTTGGGAGAACGTATGAAATGTTATTAACCATACCAGTCGTCATAAGAGCACGCGGCTTATCAGAGGCGTCAGTAAGCGAGATAGATGTAAGATTTTTTATATCTACGTTGCTTGCTACCTTGAGAGCGGTTTTAATCTCAGTATCCTTAAAGTCGGTACGGAGGTTGTCGCCAACAGCACTCTTAATCTGCATTACGGCGCCAAGATCGGAGGTGATATTCTTTGCTTTTGCTTTCTTAATAATTGCCTCAAGAATACGCTGCTGGAAGACCTCACGGTTAAAGTTACCGTTAGATGCACCCCAACCGCCGTAAGCGTTACGAACACGCGCTACAGCAAGCGCAGCGGCACCATCAAGGTGAATTACTTGGCCGTTTGGATAGTTAATATAGGTATTACCGCGGCTATCTTTATCGGCGAGACCCTTCTTGCTAGTTGTTTCGATAGTAACTTCGTCACCATCCCAGCCTTGGCCCTTATAAGTAAAGACAACATCAATACCACCAACAGCATTAACAATCTTTACGACTGCATCCCAGTTAGCATGAATCTTATAATGGACATCTACGCCAAGAACTTCCGTGAAGGCGTCAGCGAGCTTCTGTGCAGCTCTGCTCTCGCGAACAGATTTGTCTTCATTCTTATTCTTAGAATATTCACAGAAATAAATCTCATTAAACTTTCCAGTACCAGTACAAGCATAAGGCGCCTTAAGGTCGCGTGGAAGGCTGACAGCTTTAGCGTCACCAGTTTCCTGATTAATACTAAGAAGCATCATGGAGTCAGTAAGGAAGCCGCCATCATAGTTTGGATTATCCATATCGTAGCCTTCAGTACCGAAGATAATCATATTCGTACGGCCATTTGCATCCTGTTTGAGTGGTGTATCTGGATCAGAGAAGATAAGGCCGAGGAGGTTGCCGCCATCAGTAACCTTAGCGACAAAATCATTAAAGTAGAAGTAAGCTGCGGCGCCACCGGCGAGAATTAACAATAATAATACAATTAATATTTTGCGGATAATGTGCTTTTTCTTCTTATCTTTTTTAGCTTTCTTGCGCTTTTCCTTCTTTGGAACATCTGCAAGATTAGTAGGGTCCACGTCTTTTACCTCCTCAAGGAAATCCCTTACAGCATCTTCGCGATGAGCCTGCTTTTCTACTTCAGCCTGCTCTACCTCGAGTGCTTCATTTTCCGCAATCAATTCTTTTAGATCTTTCTTCTTGGAGGGCACTTCTAGACTGCGCTTCTTTTTTGGAGCGCTAACAGAAATTTTCTTTGGGGCGGTGTTCTTCTTTATGGGCGCAGTTTTCCTAGTGGTAGTTGTTTTACTCGCACTTCTCCGCTGTAGCCCGTCGATAGACTTACTACTCATACGTTATATTTTAACATTTTTAGCTTAAAAAGTTTTGCACAGCGTGTGAATTTATTTTATAATAATTGGCCGCTTTAACAACCGAACATGTTCGGTTTTACAGGGGTGGAGACGCGTTCGGGAAACAAAAAATCCGGCTTTTAGGCCGGATTCCTGTGGGTAAAACTGTTGAATTCTACTCTTCTTCTGCGACGTCTTTGCGGACGATATGAAGGCGGCGTTCGCGGCCTTCACCCTGGCTGAAGGTTTCGATATCGGAGTAGTCCTGTGCAAAGCGGTGGACAACACGGCGATCGGCAGCGTTAAGGTCGAGGACTTTCTCTTTGCCAGTGCGGCGAACTTCCTGAATCCAGTTCTCTGCCTGGCGCTCAATCTTGTCTGCGCGCTGACGCTTGTAATCTGCAATATCAATATTTACACGAGTAACCTCTGCGTTGCGAGCAACGAGAGTCATCATAACGACATGCTGGAGAGCACGAAGGTTATTAGCGTTCTTACCAATCAAGAGCGAGTTCATGCTGGTTGATGGGATAGAAAGCTGAATAACGTCATCCTCGATAGTCGAGTAGACCGCTACATTGATACCGAAGAATGACAGTAAGTCCTCAAGATACTTCGTTGCGAAGCGGATTGATTCGTCTGTATTCATATATTATCTCCTTTTCTTTTTATTAGAAGCAGAGATACGTGTGATATGGACCTTTTCGTTTTTATTTTTATTATTACTTGCGTAATGTGTAGTTTTCTTTGGTTCAGTGTTATCTTCGACGATGACAGCCTCTTGAGCCTCTTTTAATTCCTTGAGGACGCGCTTATCTGCAGCAGCTTCCATCTCGGTGTAATCGCGGCTAAGAATGACTTTTTGAATACCAATAGTAATAAGGTTGTTTAAGAGGTAGTAGAAGACAAGAGCACCTGGAAGATTAATCATGATCATGAGCATCATTAGTGGCATCATCCAAGTCATCTGCCCCTGAGCAACAGCATTAATCTCGTTTTGATCAGCTTCTTTGCCATTAGCTGCATCTTTCATAAGGTCGCGCATAGTGCGGCGCTTCTTGCCCTTCTGGCGAGATGGATCCATCTGCTTAGACATAATGTACTGAGAAGCAGCAGATAGTAATGCAAAGATAAGGATTACAACAGAGCTCTTCGTAGCGAAGCCTGCGGTTGCGGAAAGATTAATAGTACCGAAGAGGCGTGGCTGCCAATCTTCGTTGTAGTTGACCTTCGATACGTCACCACCGTTTTCGGCAACCTTTGCGAAGTAATCGTTCTGATGATTAATAAGGGCATCAACGTTTGGGAGAGTTTTTACAAAAGAATATGCCGAGTGGTCGACATTATAATTCTCGCGTGGGCGAGCAGCAACGTTAATAGCAGTAAACAAGCTAATAAAGAGTGGTAACTGAATGAAAAGCGTGAGCATGGAGCGGAAAGGCTTTACATTCTTACGCTTGTAGAGATCCATCATCTGAAGGGATTCCATCTGGCGATTACCCTTGCAGCGCTTCTTAATCTCAGCGAGCTCTGGCTGAATCTCACGCATGATGCGAGTCTGGTGAAGCTGACGCTTCATCATTGGCCACATACAAATCTTAGCGATAATGACAAAGATAATAATTGCGATACCGAAGTCACCCACTACAGAGTAAATCGCGAAAAAAATGTTCACGATTGGGCGCACGATAATCATATCGATTAAATCAAACATATATTTTTACACACTCCTAATGAGGTATATTATATTATTTTTGCCTCAATAAGTAAATTATGAATAAGGGAGCGGAGCTCTTTGAAGTCGATACTCGCAATCTCTTTTGTATAGACAATAAAAATACAGTCTACTGGTTGCTGAATTTTTGGTTGTTCAGCACGAATCGCTTCGTAAACGCGGCGGCGAATACGGTTACGACCGACAGCAGACTTTAGTACTTTTTTACTAACAACGACACCGAAACGCTGGTGATTTCTAGCGTTAGATGCAAAAACCAGGGATATTTTAGAATCCCTGATTGTTTTGCCGTGTTGATAGGTATATCTTACCCCGCCACGTGAATGAAAACGATATCGTTTAGATAACATCCCGCTTAGGCGCTAAGGCGTGCGCGACCCTTAATGCGACGGCGAGCGAGAACCTTGCGGCCGCTTACCGTAGCGTTGCGTTTGCGGAAACCGTGCTCAACTTTGCGTTGGCGCTTGTGTGGTTGAAAAGTGCGCTTTGGCATAACTACAATCCTACTTTCTAATTATTGTTTTATTTAACAAATTATGTCTATTTTACTATTTTTTAGTGGATTTTTCAACTGTTTTTCCACAGTGCGCTTCCCTATTGGATTTTGCCCTGTGGAAATCTCGTATCTGTTATTGCATTGCAAGTATTATAAAATAATTCAAATTTGGCGTTTTTAGCTACTAAACTGTGGAAAACTCTGTATAATATGGAGAGAAGAGGAGGTCATAAAGAGATGCCAAACAACTGGCAAACGGTTCTGGATGAAATTAAAAGCTCTGTTTCTGACATGGCCTTTAAAACTTATTTCACAAATATTAAGTTTATTTCTAACGAAGACGGTATTGTTACGTTTTCCGTCCCTAACTCTTTTGTAAAGTCTTCGATTGAAAAGAAATATTACGATCAGGTAGTTAATGCCCTAAAGACAGCTGGTTTCGATTGCGAGAGTTTTAATATTGTGGTCGATGATCAGCCAAAGAAAACCGTAATTCGCCGCGGTGTAGAAATTATCCCTGGCGCACCGGTTAAGAAAAAGACCGATCCTATTGCTTCAGTAGGTAGCATTCTTAAGAAAACTGATATCAGCGCAAATAACGGTTTAAGACCGAATTATCGTTTAGATAATTACGTGGTTGGTGGCAATAACGATGTCGCTGTCGGCGCGGCACGCGCAATTATTGATAATCCTGGCGCGGTTTATAACCCACTATTTATTTATGGTGGCTCCGGTTATGGTAAAACTCACTTAATCCAGGCAATCGGTAACGAGATTCATGATAAATATCCAGATATGAATGTACTTTATGTCACGATTGAGCAGTTTTATGGCGATTTCGTCTATTCGATTCAAAATAAGAAGCTAGAAAACTTTAAACAGAAGTATCGTGATCTCGATGTATTAATTGTGGATGATTTCCAGTTTATTACTGGTAAGACGGAGTCTCAAAACGAATTCTTCCATACTTTTAACCAGCTTTACAGTAAAAACAAACAAGTCATTATTGCGGCAGATAGGTTACCAGCACAAATCGCGACCGTCGATCCACGCCTTGCCTCCCGTCTAACCCAGGGTATCGCGCTTGATATTCAGTTGCCAGATTTCGAAACACGCTGTGCAATTATTAAGACAAAGGCTGAATTAATGGGCCACGATATCGATAATTCTACTGTGGAATATCTAGCTAATAACTTTAAGACTAATATTCGCGATCTTGAGGGTGGCCTAAACCAAGTTCTCTTACTATCTGATTTGCGCGGTGTATCTACTAGCGAGGTTATTAATGAAATTAGCCCGGTTACTCAGCAATCCCAACACCATATTTCCCCACGCCAAGTAGTTGATAAGGTTGCTAAATATTACAACCTCACATCAAAAGATTTACTTGGCACGAGCCGTATGAAAGATATTAAGAATGCGCGCCAAGTCGCAATGTATCTAATGAATACAGATCTTGAGCTCAGTACAGTTAAGATCGGTAGCGAGTTTAAGAAGGATCACACTACTATCATGCATGGCGTCAGTATGGTCAAAGAAAAAATAAAGACCGACTTTAGCCTCCGCGAGCAAGTTTCAGAGTTGAGGAGTAGGCTTTATGATAACTAATTGTGGAAAAGTTGTTAAGAAGTTCGTTAAAAAGTCTGCGCAAAAGTCGTGGATGAAAAATGTGGATAACTACATTTCTGAAAAAGTTTCACACATAAGTGGTGAGTTTTGCAGAGTTTTAGACAGTTTTGCGCAGCTAGTTTCAACATGGAAAAATAGTAATTTTAATCTGTTAAGTGCAGAGTTTTGCACTTTTTACACAGACCCTACTAATACTATTAATAATATTAAAGAAGGCTTCTAAAGGAGGAAAAAATGGAAGTTGAGGTTTTACAAGAAAGGCTCGCAAAAGCATTAAGCGTTGTAAGTCGTGTAGCAGCAAGCACAAAAGCCGGGTTGCCAATTCTTAGCAATGTATTATTAAGAGCAGAAGGTAAACAACTTACTTTAACTGCAACCAACCTAGAGTTAGCAACGGTTGAATATGTAAATGCGAAGATTATTAAGGATGGCACGATCACTGTACCGGCTCGTTTAATTGCTGATTTTATTTCGAATCTTCCAAAAGATACAATTAAGATGAAAGTAGATGGTGAAAAACTTACGATTTCCTCCGGTAAGTATAAATCTACTATTAATGGTATTCTTGCCGATGATTTCCCTGAGCTTCCAACGATTGACGAGAAAAAAGCAGTAGCCTTCAAGATTCCTGCAGATATTTTTAAAGAAGCGGTTAACCAGGTGATTATTGCAGCAAGTAATGATACTACTCGCCCTGCTCTTACTGGTGTTTACTTTAATACTTTTGAAGGATCGCTTTATATTGCGGCAACTGATGGTTATCGTTTGGCGGATAGAAAATTCGTTGATGATGTAACGAGTGAGATTAAGGCGATTGTGCCAACTCCTGCATTACGTGAAGTTTTGAGTTCCCTTTCGGATAGTATTGAGGATGTAGAAGTTGCAATTATTGATTCGCAAATTCGTTTCCGTTTAGGTGAAATTGAGATTACTTCAAAGCTAATTGATGCAAGTTTTCCAGATTATCGCCAGTTGATTCCAAAAGATAGCAAAGCAAAAATTAAACTCAATAAATCGGAATTGGTGCGCATGACAAAAGTTGCAGCATTATTTGCGCGTGAATCTGGCGGATCAGTAGTTTGTGAAGCGAAGAAAGCTGAAGGTAGCTTCGGTGTATCTGCGGTCGCAAGTGAAGTTGGTGAAAACTCTGCGACGATGGAAGCGGATGTGACTGAAGATGGTAAAGTTACGCTCAACTCTCGCTATTTACTTGATGCGTTAAATGCCTTTATTGAAGATGAAGTTGAATATAGCTTCTCTGGTAAGTTGTCCCCAATTGTATTAAGAAATATTAAGAACGCGGATTATACTCACATTATTATGCCGCTCAAGAGCTAATGAACGTCATTCAAAAAATTAGTTTACGAAATTTTCGTTGTCACGATGAGTTTGCGTTGGACTGTAACCGTCCGACGACGCTCATTATTGGTGAAAACGGCAGTGGAAAAACTTCAGTACTCGAAGCGATTTATATGGCTTTACGTGGAAAAAGTTTTAAAGCTGTGGATAAAGATATCTTGCGCCGCGAATCTGAGTTCTATCGGATTGAGGTGGATATGTGTGATGCGCAGAAGATTATTATCCGTTATAATCCAGCGTTAAATAAAAAAGAGTTTGAAATTGACGGTAAGAAAAGTCTCAGGTTGCCAAAGAAAAATCGCTACCCTGTGGTTTTGTTTGAGCCGAATAATATTTATTTAATTGAGTCTTCCCCGTCACGTAGGCGTGATTATTTTGATGAGCTATTTAAACAGATTAATAATAATTACACGGTAATTCTCGGGCGCTATAATAAGGCACTAAAACAGCGTAATGATTTATTAAAAGTAGAAGGTGTGCAGCGCGACGATTTGTTTTCTTGGGATATTCTCTGCGCGCAGTATGGCGCACAAATAAAAGCAATTCGTTTAGAAATCCTAGAAAAGATTAATGAGCGAATGACGGATAATTATCGCTGGATCGCAAAAAATGAAGATAGCTGTCAGATAGCCTATGTGGGTGAAAAAGTCGACGAGAACGCGTATATGGCGCGTCTAGCGGCAAATTTTGACCGGGATGTAGCTTTGGGTTATACGAGCTTCGGTGTGCATCGTGACGATTATGAATTTATCTTTAATGGATCGCCAGCAGATGGTTCTGCTTCACGCGGCGAAATGCGTAGTATTATCTTGGCTCTGAAGTTTATTGAAGCTGGGATTCTTGAAGAAGAAACCGGTGATAGACCAGTTGTGTTATTGGATGATATTTTCTCTGAGCTTGATGAGATGCGTCAAAAACATTTAGTGCAAAACTTTAAAGATTATCAAATGATTGTGACGAGCACGAATGTGCCGGCCGAAATGACGGTTAATAAGAGTTTATAATTTTTAGAATTTTCTTATCAATATTTGGAGCGTTATAAGTCGTGAAGAGTGGTTGTGGGGTGGTTACTTGTTCCCAGGAGCCATCTTCATTTTTTCTAATGACTACGAGATAGTGTGCGTAATTTGCGTTTTTATCGTGGCCGTCAATATAGACACTAGTATAGGTGTAGCCACTAGTTTCTTTTAGATCGCTAATGACGTAGTTATTAGGAAGTTGGTAAGCGGCGCGAATGAATTTTTTGGCATCGGCGATTGGATTTGGTTCGTATTTTTCGAAAGGATTTTTGTTTAAGAAAACAATGTTTTCGCTTTCGAGCTCGACGTTTTCAAATAGTTTCATTTTTGCGACAGCGACATCGAGATATTTAGGATCGGATTTTACATAAATGACTGGCTTTTTATTGTTGTCATACTGATAGCTAATAGAATAAAGTGAATTATTCATTGGGAGATAATTAAGGATTGGATATTGATCTTTAATTTTCTTACCGCGGCGATCGAGAAGCGAACCGACGAGGCCTTCGACCTTGGCGTATTCTTGGCTATGTTGGTTGATGTATTCTCTGCCCTCGTCGTCGATAGCGCTTAGGGTGCCATATAATTCTGCCTGCTCGTTTGTGATTTCGATATCTTCTTCGTAGATTTCGAGATGCTCGTTATATTCAACTTTTAGATGATATTTACCTGGAATTAACCACTGTGTAGAACCATTAGTGACGCGAGTATCGTTAAGAGTTACAATTGCGGCATTTGGCGCATATTGAATAATGGTTTTTGTTTTACCGTTGCGATAAATGAGAGTAGAAATCGAATAAATAATTACAACAGAAAAAGCAAGAGCGGCGATGATGAAAAATGCTTTAGAGCGAGGGCTCGCTTGCTCGGTGAGGTTTTTTGCGGCGTCTTTAATGGCGGTGGTTTTTTTGACTGATTTTTTCTCGGTTTTTTTCTTTGCCATTTGATTACTTCCACACCTTATTTTGAACATTATTTGTATAATTTAGACCGTTTCTCGAAGAGTATTTTGGATTACGGTACCAGCGGACGATTGAGCCATTACCGAAGAGAAGGTCTTCGTGGCCGGCCATTGGTGCGCGAGCGGAACTTTGACCATAAGAAGCAGAAGCGATCTTTGAATTAAAGCCAGGTATTTCACCAACATAAATGAAAGTATGTCCATTCGAGAATGCGATATCGCCGGCTTGGAGAATACTGGTATCAACTTGGCGATTCGGCGAGCCGTTTAATAGAGTCCAGTTATGCGATTTTACCCATGCTTCCTGAGTGTCGGTTGCACCTTTGCTATCGTTATAGCTTGGCTCGAGACCGGAGTTTTGAGTGAGAATAGTAACGAAGCCGCCACAATCGATACCTGGAACGCCGTTAATTGAACCACCGACGTAGCGTCCTTCGCTCATTGATTGCGAAACAGCTTCGGCATAGCCTGGCATACGATTAGTGAATGGTGCTGGATGATATTCTGGCCAAGCATAAGATTTGATGAGCGATGCGAATTCGCCAGTAACGGAACAACCCTTTGAGTTTATGTTACTGTTGACTGCTTCATAAAGAATATCTGCGAAGATTTTTGCACCTTCGGAGTTTGGATGAATCCAGTCGTAGAAGTATTTATCGCTATTGCCCTTCATTTCTTTTTTCCAGTCAGCAACGACAATGTTTGAATGTTTCTTGGCGTATTCGAAAAAGAGTTCGTTATTACTCTCGTACTCGTTCATAGTACTCCAGTTTGTAACGAAGACGATATTCTTATTATTACCAATAGCATTAATTGCTTCGTCGATGTCGGCTTCGGTGAGGTTAGGACTGTTGGCGCCAAGAGCGAAAATGACGTTATCTTTAATATTTGTTGTGTTTTTTACAACATCTATTGCTTCATCCCAACGACGGCCAACCTTTGCGATGATTCCTTCTTGTTTGATGTCGGAGAACTTTTCGAGAAGTGCGCTATTAGATGCGACGGTAATGGAATCACCGAAGATAGTGAGGTTTCTACCGTTTTCTTCGCCGCTAAGATTTTTGCTTACACTGGTGCCTTTGCCGGAATATTGTTCGTAGAATTCTTTAGCGAAGTCGCGACGAGCGGAAGTGCCCTGATATAGAAGACCTTTATATGGTTCGTAATAAAGAATTGGTGAGTTGCCGCCGACGGCGCGCTCGAAGATTGCAAGGAAGGCTTCAGCTGCAGCTTCTACGGTTGTTTGCTTTTTAACTTCAGTAATCCAGTCAAAGTCGGCGTGTTCCATGGTGTAGTTAAGCTGAATCGAAAGGAGCTGATCGAGGTCATTGGCTGGAATATCTTTTGACTTCCCGGCTGGCCACCATTCGGAATCGAAATATTTACCGAGGCCAGCACTATTAATTTGTTCGACGAGTTTTGGCGCGTAGCCGAGATACCACTGGAAGAGGCCCCAATAGGAGCTATTGCTTGCGCGAGTCGGTTCGACACCGGTTTCCGCTTTTGCGTTACCAAGGATACCGGCGACTTGAACATCGGAAAAACCTTGGTCGATATAGAAGTTCCAAATCTTTTCTTCGATGGTGTCGCCAGCGAGTTTAGTGGCGGAAGAGCCGCAAAGATCATCGCTGCCGTTTGGATTGTAATAGAAAATATTATTCGTATTGAACATATCAAGAACATCGTCACTTGGAGTGGCGGCAAAAGCAGGCTGATTAATAAGGAGACCTGCAACTAAGAGGTAGACGATTGTTTTGATTGTCTGTTTCATACAATATAGTTCCTTTTGTCGATAAATATTGGCGTGATGTGCTGAGCGATGACTGGAGTTTCTTCGATTGAAGTAGATTCGAATTGGAATGGCTCAGCCTCGACATTTTTGCTGAAAGCGTAGCGGGTGCTTGGGTCGTATTTTGCGATTTGTTCTGAGTAACGAGCAAATTCGAGAAGGAATGCAATGTCATCTTTACTCTGGCCGGAAATGCGTGCAAGAGTACCTTCGAAAGAAGTATCGATTGGGTGCTTTTCATCATAGGCTTTTTGGTATGCGAGGACTGGGTTGGAATCTTCCTCGTCAGTCATAGTGCCGAGGATGCGCATATCTTCGACGTAGCGCTGATAATACTTCATCTCATTATCCCAACGTGGGTTTTCTGGGCCCATTTGGCAGTTTTTACCGGTGCCCCAATCTTGGTTAGCGTAATCTTCGGCGGCGTTTACGATATCAACGACATCTTCGACGAGATAGAGGCTATTACCGACAGTGCCGAGATCGGTTTGGAGCGAGTTCATAATATTTGCATCGAGGACACCCCATGGCGATTCGCGTTCAGTACAGACGGTAATGAATTTTGCGAGTTCGGAACCTTCGATAATGTTGCCGTCGGAATCGATATTTGGTTCGATGACGGATACGTAGGTTGGATCATCTGGCGCGAGGTCGATAGTAGAATAATCCATACCGACGATTTCTTGGTCATACATATCACAGACTGTATCATCGAGCGCCTCGACGCAATCGGAATAGTTGGAAGTATACATAGTTGCATTATCGAAAGCGGAAGTTGCTGGATTAATAACGTTGATTGCGTTGCCAATGACAGTTGCGAAGTTAGAAAGTTGGCTAAAGGCATTATTAGTGTAGCCCATGAAAGCAAACTTTGAGAGGAGTGAGCCTAAGAAAGTATTCTTACTGGAAACATCAAATGGGCTGCGATGGAGACGATCGAGCTCGGCTTCTTGAGCAAGCGCAACGGCAGTTTCGTTGTTTTGGCGCTTGATGTAACTTTCGGAGGCTGGCATATATGCGCTTCCCTGCGTAGATAATTTAAAGTTTGCGTTAGCGGCGCCTTGCGAGAAGAGCTCGCCGGCTGGAACGCCAGTGTAAGTTTCGAAGATATTACTTGCGAAGATTTTTGCAACATATGGAATGAAGGCGCTCACGATGGTGCCAATAATACCAGTTAATGCGATGGTTCCTACGGTTTTTACGACAGCGCTAACGATGAAGTTTGCGAGTGTGCCGCCTGGAACTGCGTTGGAGACGAGTGATACAACTGCACTGGCAGCCTGAACGCCGTCACAAACTACGTTCTTTGCGCCAGTACTAACTGCGATAGTAGTTGCTGCGCGAGTAACGTTCTTGATTGAATATGGAGCAGTTTCTTTTTCTGATGAGCGAGTATTGCCAAGGACGAGTTTTGCGCCAGAGGACTGAAGTGGAGAGCCAGTAACGTCTTTCATCTCGGTTGAGCCGTCTTCGTTAATGTACTGAACTTGGCTAGTGGTTTCGCCGGTGAGGAAGTTTAGGGTTTCGTTGACAGCGGACGCGTCGCCCTCCCCTGCCATCATCTTGCTGATTGGCTCCATGAGGCTAAGGAAGTAAGAAATTGATTGGAAGATGGTGTAGGCGGAAACCGTGACGGCAGCCATGTTGGCAATACGCATTGCGGAACAAATTGGAACACCGACGTCGCTAATTTTTCCGGCAAGCGAGTTAACCATAGAACGGGCTTTTACTTCTGGGGTGTCGCCATCAATTTTAGTTGTATCAATATCGTTGCCGTTCTTTGCGAGAGTTTCTTCGCCAGTTTCTTCGTCAGTATGATGATCGATGACATTCATTTTACTTTCGGTGCCGGTTACGCGATCGGAGACAGTGTCTTTGAAGTTCTTTGTATCAGTTTCGTTGTCGCCGGTAGATTTGTAATCATTGAAGATGTCGCGGGTGGCGCCCTTCTTTTTGTAGTAATACTCAGCTGAATCGTCAAAGAAACCAGCGATGCGGCCGCGTTTAGCCTTGTAGTAGGCTTCGCGGAAACCTGGATCGGAAGCGAATTTGTTCTGGAAAGAACCGGCGTCAATAATTTCGTCGTTGTATTTGAGGACGGTTTTGGAAGTGGATAGGCCGCTGGATGGGTGGAAGTTGCCATCGATGTCGAGTTTACCGACTTCGATGCCGTTTTTCTTGAGGCGGGACTTCATGTATGGAGTGAAAGTGGTGTATTTCTGGCTGAAGTTACTGATCTTGATTTGGTCGCCACCGTTGATGAGATATTTAAAAATGCGGCTATTGCGGGAGTTGTAGGAAGTAAACTGAAGATCGGTAGCCTCGGTATAAAGGCTAGAAAGATGTGGACCAAGAATAGACTGTGAAGCATAGAAGAGTGCGCCGCCGCCAAAAAGGAGCGCAGCAATAATAGAGATTGGCGCCCAACGTTTTTTGAGGCTCTTTTTGCCGCCAACTTTAATGGATTCTTTGCTACCGCGACGGCGGCCGCGAGTAACGCGATTACCGGTGACGGAATTACGGAAGCTATTAGAATATTCGCTGAAACGATTGCGCTCTTCGTTATTTAGGCGATCGATAGCGCGATCGGAAAGGCGGTTGGGCTTGTCATTAATAGAATCGTCGGCGTTCTCGGTAGCAGATTTTTCGGCATCAGAAAGCTCTTGGCGAGCAATATAATCCGGACGGATTTCCGCCTCTTCCACGCCATTATATGGATCGTGTTTACGACGATATTTTTGACCTGAATTGTCTGCCGACATATATACCCAAATTATATAATTTTTAGGTTAAAAAGTCGACGATAAGCGCTTTATTTTTTAGCGGCTGGATTAGTGGTGATGAGACTTTCTTCAGTCTCAGAAGCAACGATCTGGATATGGACGTGGTTCTGGCCCGCAAAGAAGAGACCTTGACCGACTGGGAAGCTAGCGAGACGCTTGCGTTCCTCACTAGTAAGCTTGAAGACATCAGAGAGAACGTCGACGGCAGACGAAGACTGCTTAAGAAGCAACTGCATAGAGGAGTTGTTGACGATAGCACGACCCATCTTGGAAGACATGAAGTCTTCAACGTCCTGGGTGATCGTGGTAAGACCGAGATAGTACTTACGAGCGCGCTTAGCAAGGCTAAAGAGGAAGCTTGCGGAATCTTCGTATTTCATGAGCTGCCATGCCTCATCAACGATGAGCATGCGCTTCTTTTGGTTGGCGCGAGTAATGTTCCAAATATGGTTCAAAACGATGTACATAGCGACTGGGCGAAGTTCGTCCTCGAGGTCGCGAATATTGAAGACAACCATTTGGTTGTTGATATCGATGTTACTCTGCTGCGAGAAGATACCGGCAAAAGTACCGCTAGTATATTTGCGCAAACGGTTAGCAAGGCCTGGACCAGTGCCGCCCATGTGAAGCAAAGTATCGTAAAGGTTAATGATGGTTGGAGGAGGTGCGGTATGAGTAAGCGGATCGCTAGTAATACCAGCACGAGCATAAGTATCGATAAGAGCCTGATCGAGATCGGCTTCCTCGTTTGGACTGAGCTGGCCACCGCCGAGCATGAGGCGGAAGAGGCCGTGAAGCGTGACGAGGTTGGCGCGAAGTGCATCGTTAGCATCTTCGGCATCGACAACCTTTGGAAGATCGAATGGGTTGATACGAACATCGGAGCTAAGGCTGAGGCGGATGTAAGTACCACCAACAGCATCGGCAAGTTTCTGATACTCGTTTTCTGGGTCGATAATGAGAACTTCGGTACCGACCATCATAGAACGGAGGGCCTCAAGCTTAACGGTAAAGGATTTACCTGCACCAGACTTAGCGAAGACGACCATGTTGGCGTTTTCTAGTGAGAAGCGGTCGAAGATAACGAGACCGTTGTTGTGCATGTTGATACCGTAAAGAATACCCTTTTCCTGAGTAAGGTCTGCGGAAGTGAATGGGAAGCTTGTAGAAATAGCGCCCGTGTTCATGTTGCGGCGAATCTGAAGGTGGTCAGAACACTGTGGCATGGTACTATTCATGCCCTGCTCTTGCTGAGAGCTTGCGACCTTAGTGAAGATCATTTGCTGACCAAAGATGTTTTCAATCTTGTGCTGAACGAACTGAAGCTCGTCGAGAGAGTCGGCGTAAATCGTAATATAAAGCGCATAACGGAAGAAGCGCTCTGCACCAACCTGGAGCTGATCGCGGAGATCCTCAGCATCGGAAATAGCAGCTTCGAGCTCTGGGTCACGGACCTTACCCTTTTCGCTGTTGATATCCATGGTAGCTTCGAGCTGGGTAACCTTCTTTTGAAGGTTCTTCATAATGATGGCGGTCTCGACTGGGTAAATATACATGGAAACGTCGAGAACTTCGTCCATATTGATAATGGAGCTGAGCCAACCTGTAATGAGCGAGCGTGGGTAGCCGTAGACATACATGGTGCGGCCATACTTAGTACCGATACGGAAGTGGTCGGAATGGAATTCGAGACTGGATGGCGAAATAAGATCGCGGAGTGTAGTAATACCGGCCTCAAAGGCGCGCTGGATTTCTACTTCTTCTTGAAGCTGTGCTTGAGCTGCAATATCGGCAGCACTGAGTTGTTTTTGTTTAGCCATATTAGTTCTCCTCTCCTGGTTCTGCCTTCTTTACATAGAGATGGGCGAGCTTATTAAAGTCACCGAGCGGTTCGCGAACGGCAGTGTCTGGGTTGTTGAAGTTGTAGTAGAGCTGGCCAAGTTCCTTAGTGTTGAGGCGGACGGACTGAATACCAATCTGGAAGAGACCAGAAACGACGGCTTCGGCACGGTTGTTGATTTCCGTGACAGCCTTATCATAAGTCGCGCGGTCGATACGAGTGATTGGCGGAGTTTTATCCTTAGTGAAGGTCTTGAAGAAGTTTTTGGACTGTTCGAGTGCCTTCTCTGCTTCCTTGGAAGTGTAGTAAGGAATGACAACGAAGAAGGACTTATCCATAATGTTTGCTTCCTGGGAGAGAACGTCGATGAAGTTGATGTAGTCATCCATAAGGACGCCGAGAAGCATGTTATCATTCTGACGGCGAAGGTCCATGAGGCGATCGATATAAGGAGCGATATCGACGCGCTGGGAACGGACAAGAATTTGAATTGTGAAAGTCAAAGAGTTTAAGAAGTTCTGATAGGAGAACTCAACCGCTTCACGTTCTTCTTCAGACATAAGATCGAAGTTGATAGATTTACATGCGACGACGGCACGGAAAGAACCGTCTTTCATGATAACCATAGAGTCGCGGAGCTCAGAAATGAGAAGGCTGGACTGTGAGGAATTTGGGTTGTCGTGACGAGCTGGCGCGGCAGCAGCGGCTCTCTGCTGAGCTTGCGCTTGCTGTGGCATAAATTGTGGTTGCATGCCAGGCTGGGCTGCTGGAGCAGCTTGTGGCATTGGTTGCGGTTGTTGATTTGGTTGCACAATGACTCCTTAATGTAATGATATATATACTTCGTTATCGTTTGACTGCTTTTCTTGAATGCGTTTCGCTTGCTTAGCGATAGTTTCAATAGAAAAGTCGGAATTGTTTGCAAGTGCTTGCATTTCGGCGTTCGGTTCTTTGGCTGGTTCTGGTTCTGGAGTAGTAAGAGCTTCATGAATTTCGGCCATGTCTGGCTGGATAGTAGCGGCGCTAGCACTAATGTTTGGCGCGCTTGGCTGAACTGGTGCCTGCATTGGTGCTGGAGCTGAGGTTGGCGTAGCGGTTGGAATTGAGATAGCTGGAGCTTGATATTGCGGAGTAGGGTTTGGTGCAATTGCGGCAGCCGGAACGGATGCTGGGGTTGGAGAAGGAACCGGAGCGGCAACTGGAGTTTGATGAGAGATTTGTGGAGCTTGTGTTGGTGCGGCGGAGCCATAAATACTCTTTTGATTAATTGCGTTGCGCATTTGTTCGACGAGCTGAGCGTGATGAGCGGCTGTACTCTGCTCTAGGCTGTGATCGAGCGTATAGTTATGGTTAACTTCATAGATATCCTGAATTTGAGCAGCTTCACTAGCGATGTCATCGCGGAGGTTGGAGTTGGTTTCCTTAATTGCGTAACCTTCAGTATCGACAATGTTTGCAAGGAAGGAAAGACGGCGACCTGCCTCTTCTTGACTGAGGTCTTTTGTGCGGTTCTCTTCAACATTCTTTGGAGCGGTAATAGTAATAGAAGTATCGGACTGACCTGGCATCCAAATGCGTTTTTGTGGTTTGAGATAAAAATCTACAACTGCGGAGAGATAAGTCTCCATTGGCTGATCCTTCTTGAGCGGAAGCGCGAGAATACCAAGGAAGATGATAAATGGAATTGGAATAATGACTAATAGTGGAAAAATCTGGAATAACAAAAAGGCGACAAAACATAGGCCCGCCGCGATCATAAGATAGACGAACTGGCGGAAGCTAAAAGGACCGAGGAGTTTATCATCAGCCTCGACATCCTGCGGGACCTTATACTGAGCCATACATTTATTTTAACATAAACACAATAGAAAAAGGACCGCCAAATTGCGGTCCTTTCCCCTGTTTTGTTTTAGTTGTCTGTCTTGATGCCGAGCATCTTGCGTACGGCGATGTTCATGCCAGAGCGTGAGTTGATTGCGCTGCTCTTGTTGAGCTGGTTGATTTCGCCAGTGAGGAGGTTGAGCAAGAGGTTGCTGACCTTAACTTCCTTGCCGTCGATATCGACGGAAGTCGTACCGCGGTTCTCTGCCTTCATGATCTCGGCAACATCTGCGCCGTACATGCCAGAGTTAACATCTTCATTAGTTAAGCCTTCGTCGAGGGCGATCATAGCATCATTGAACTGCATGAGCGTTGCGGTCTTGAGACCGGTGAGCTGGCTTGCGTTCATATCCTTGAAGTATTCCTTGAGCTTCTTATATACGAGACCCTTGTTTGCTTCAAAGAGTTCGTTGTCGCCATCTTTGCTAAAGCCCATAGTATAGAAGTTGTTGAAGGCGGCGAGCTGTTCACCATCCATCTTGCCACAGCTTGCAGAAGCGCGGAGATGCTTGGTTGCAGTAAAGTAATAATGTTCTGCGTCGACCTGGCCCTTGGCAGCTGCCTTGGTGAAGTAGTTGTACATCGTACGGTCTGCGTCACCGAAGATCTTACCGTCACGGACATTAGTAAGGATAGACTCCATATTGATCATGCCGTAATCTGCCTTTGCCTTATTGTCGACAAAGTCGCCATCAGCGTTGAAGATACGATTTCTTTCTGCTTCACTTGCGACGGAGCCGTTAATGAAGGAATCGAAGTCGATGAAGGCATCGAGGACAGGTGTTTCACCGTCTGCGACAGCATGGTTATATTTACCACGGCGAATCATATTGGATTTAGCCCATGCCCAAAGAATCTGGTTGTCGCTCTTAAGACCGAGACAGACATCGTTGAGCTCTTTCTGGAAGCGGATCTTCTTTTGAGATTCAGCAGCGGTATCAGTAGCTTTCTGAACAATGTTTTCACTACCATCGCGGAAGATATCCATAATATCCTTATGGTCACCACGCTTTGCCATGACTTGAATTGCGGCCTTAGCGGAGTTAGCGTCACCGTTTTCAAGTGCAGCAGTAAGAGCGTCGCCTGGAATAGTACCAGCTGGAGAATCATCGTAAAGTTCGTAGTAGACGCTGGTTGCTTCATTGTTGAGCTTGCGGCGAGAAGCGATAGCATCGGCCATAGTGTAGTTGATAGCCTGAGTGCCGGAGATGTAGTATTCCTTGTCTGCGCCAGTGAGTGGGCCAGCATTATATGCGGCGCGCTCAGTGTCGTTGAGGCTATCGATACCACTCTTGCGAACCTTAGCGGCGGCGGCATTGTAATCCTCGTCTCTCTTCTTAAGGGTGTCATAGCGAGCGGTGTCGATGTTGAAGGCATCGAGGACGCGCTGATGGATTGCGTCGCCCTGCTGCTGGACGTGTTGCTGGATAAGATCGACGCGGTGCTCCATATTATTATGGGTAACGACGCGCTTGCGAGATTCGGCAACTGCGGAGTCGACGATGAGATTATCGTACCTGTCATTGATAGCGCGCATCTTCTTGAGATCGCGGGTGCGGACACGGCGGTCGGTGCCATCAGTCTTGAAGCCTTCATCGATATCGGTTTCGGCGTTAGTAATGATGGTAGAATAGCGCATCTTATCTTGTTCGTTAACGATGTGCTGGAAACCGCGTTTGCTTACAGTGCCATCATGGTTGCGCCATTTTTGTCTGACGTATGCTTCGTTGCGCATCTTGGTCATAGCGGCAGCTTCAGCGATATCGGATTCGCGGAGAGCGCGGCGCTTATCAAGATATTGTGCGAGGCGAGTGGATGGCATAACTGGGTTAGCCTTGCGTTGCTGGCGACCCTTTGCGGCCAAGTGCTGGCTCATAGAGTAGCGGCCAAGTGCGCCCATCGGGCGGCTGGTTACGCGATCGAAGAAGCCGCTGACCTTGCCGAGTACGGAGTTGGACATGCGCATGAGTGGGATAGATAGGAAGAGCGGAAGAATCTTAACGGCGATACCGAGGACGACGCCGAGCCAGTTGGTTGCGGAAGTAATAATTACGAGACCAGCGAGCTGGGATGCGCCGTAAAGAATACTGAACATTGGATAGAAGAACAACATCTGTGCGAGGGTGGCATACCATTTCTTGTACCACTTCTCGGTGTTTGGAAGCATGTAAGCGATGAGCGCGAGAGGCGAGATCATGACCAAGAGGTAGATGAGCGCCTGGCGGGCAGCCATAGTGACGACAGCGGAAATGACGGCGATGAGGCCGGAAAGAAGAATTGGGAGAAGCATCCAGAGAACGCCGCTTACGCCACCGAAGGCAGCGAAGGCTGCGATAGTGCCGACGGTACCGATACCAAGCATAGATGCAACGATACCTGCAACAGAGGTGCTGCTTGCAACATCAGAGATGGTGCCGTTTTCGATAGCAACATTCTGAACATTTACGAAGAAGGCCTGGAAGGCGTTACCGAGAATGTTACTGAGGTCGACTGCGATAGTACAGATAATATAGCTAAGGTTTACGAGAATTGCGGAGACGACGATGCGAGGGAGGGCTTTCTTGATACCGTAGTTATTGATACCAACACCGGTAATTTGAGAGAAGATAATGACAAGAAGGAAGATGATAAAGATACTGTTAGTAATATCCTTGAAGTATTCCCAGACGACATAGGTCGGAGAGGTATTATCGGTCGGAATTGGGTTTACCTCAATAATTTGAGTCAACAAATCATAGGCGCCGTCAATGACGTTACCAAAAAGACCCGCGCCTGGACAGATAATCCAGCCGAGGCTACCTACCTGATCGTAACAACTAGCCTTAGAGGATTCTTCATCCTCTTCTTCCCCGTCATTGTCATCGTTATCAGTAGTATTGGTTGTAGTGCTGTCATCGTTTGGCTCATCTGTTACGACAGTAGTATCGGTAGTATTGTCATTACCGGTATTAGGCGTTGCAAAAACCGGGCTGGATAATGCCATTACGGCGAAAACAGCCGCTATAACAGATAGGACGATGCTTTTAATACACTTGCCCATAACTCTTTTATTATAGCACACATAAGCATTTTAGTCAAGTATTATATTGTATTTTTGACAATTTTTCATGCATTTTGGTGGTTTTTGGCTTTTAGGGTAAAATAAGAGTATATCGATTAAGGTTAAAAGATGAAAAAGAGACTTGTTTTAGCGTTTGTCTTGGGGGCGCTTATAAGTATATGTCATACTACTTCAACTTCTGCTTGGACCAACTGTGCTGGCGTGCCAAGCAATGATCAGTATGCCTGCGATATGGGTAATATTGAGGGGCTATATAACGATTCGGCTGCTTTGAACGGTACGGGATCGAATTGTTCGGAGCAAAACGGTTCTGCTCGTAGCGCTTGTGAAAGCGGTGTCGGTAGTAACGTGTATAGTTATTTGAAGTGTAGTTATCTAGCTACGACTAAAGCTAAGAAGGTATGTAGCTATATTGCTTCCAATGCAGCTGGCGAAATAACAAGCACGGGCTCTGTTTCTACTTCATGGGCCGATGCAAAGAAAAAGGCCGAAGATAAATATGCTGGAAATAACAGTGGTACCACTAGCGATGGTAGCGATAGCGGCAGTGACGGTGATGGTGGATCGTCCGGTGGCGACGGTACGGTTGCGGACGTAAACTCCGGCTCTTGCGCATCGATTCTAACTGCTTTCTGTTCTGAGGACGGAACGGTAGATCTGGGCGGTCTGCTTGGTATGTTTATTGCTATTCTTACCGGAGCAATCGTGTTGGCTGGCACGGTGGGTATTATTATCTGTGGCTTTTTGTGGATGACCGCAAGAGATAATGAAGCGCAGGTGGCTAAGGCGAAAAAGCGTTTATTAGAGATTGTGGTCGGTATTATTGCTTGGGTGCTCCTTGCCCTACTTGCCAACTTGTTTATTCCTAAGAAATCTACGGACATTGAAGATAATATTGATGGCGATACGGGGATTGCCACAATAAAACCGGTTGAGAAGCCGAAGACATCTTCGCAGCCAAGTAATAACAATAATAACGGCAATAATAATTCGACAAATACTGCTACGACGCCGATTAAGCCACTAAATGAAGAATCTTCAAGTATTCCTTGTGCGGAAGGAACGACGGATTTAGGGACGACTAACGAAGCATATTCTAACGGCAGCAAAATTACGATTAGGCTATGCTCTGTGCCGACGATTACTTCTACGAGTGCCGAAGACTCGGACAAGCATGCCCATGTTAACTCGCGCGTTTCGGGTGCCTATTATGCTTTGGGTAAGAAATACCAGGAGACGCATAATGGTTCTTCCCTGAATGTTTCGCAGAGTTTCCGCACGATGGCGAAGCAACAGTACTTCTATAACTGTTATATAAATAAGAACTGCAATAATGGTAATTTGGCGGCGAAGCCAGGTTATTCAAATCATCAGCTTGGAACGGCGCTAGACTTCTCGATGTATGGCAGCGGTTGGGGCAATACTGGCGTGAGCGGATTCTTTAACCAATATCTTAGTACTTATGGCCTGATTCGTGATGTCACTGACGAAGATTGGCATGTGAATGCGATCAAGTAATAATGGTATAATAATGGAAGAATGATGAAGAAAAAAATATTAATTTGTGCCGGATTGGCGATAATATCTACTATTTGCTTTAGCAATAATACGACTTATGCTTGGAACAACTGTGCTAGCGTGCCAAGCAATGACCAGTATGCCTGCGATATGGGTAATATTGAGGGATTATATAATGATACGGCTACTTTGAACGGTACGGGATCGAATTG
>DESW01000021.1 GCA_002361425.1 Candidatus Saccharibacteria bacterium UBA3304
GCCAACAAGATTGGCCACCCAAGTATCTACGAAAACCTCTACGACAATCCAGTCAACAAATAAAAAAAGCGCCCCGCTAAAGGGGCTCTTTTTTTATTTATCTATCACATTCTCGTCGCCGAAAATTTCGCGTAAGCCCGAGAGCAGCACGCTCTCTAGCTCTACCCTAAACGGCATGCGCATCGCTTTTTTATCTGGACCAATTACAAGAATCACCTCAGACAAGCCAGGATAAGTGCCGCAAATCTTCTTCAAATCCATCAAAGCTTTTGTATTCGAAGAATCCGCAATACGAACGAACAATTTCTTTAACTTTGCTGGCTGAGCGTTAATCTCACTCTCGGAAGTCTTGAACTGCGTTGCTGGCTTCTCAGACGAGCGACGATAGCCACCGCCTCCACCGCCACCAACAGAAGTAGCCGCCGTCTTGCCGCGTGGCTGTTTTGGCGCGACGCCCTTCGTTGGCGTCTTTAATGTTGCGCCCGTCGATTCGTAGTTATCCAACTCTTCATCGGTAACAACCGTAATTTCTTCAGCATTAATCTTCGCTTCATCCGTCAAAACACCGTCGCGATCACGCGCATTTACTTTGCCAGAAACCTTCACAACCGTATCAACGACTAGCTTTGCGCCAACCTCCTCGAAGGTTCTCGGGAATACTGTTACTTCAATCTCGCCGACCTTATCCTCGATCTTCACGAAGGCCATCTTCGAACCAGACTTCGTAATGAGCGTGCGGACGTTCGTGATCAAACCACCTACAATCACTGCTGCCCCGTCGAGATTTGGCTTAATCTCGTTCGTCGGCATCGTCTGCTCTTGGAAATAAGTATCATACTTGTCGAGTGGATGCGCCGAAATATAGAGACCCATCAAGTCGCGCTCCCACATCAACTGCTCTTTGTCGGTATATTTTGTCGGAGCTGGCTGAATTTCTACCTCTGGAATTTCTGCCGCTGCGCCCATTGCGCCAAACAAATCTGTCTGGCCAGAAGCAGCATCCTTCTGCATCTTTGCGCCGTAAGCCTGAATCTTCTCAAGGTTAAACAACAAATCTGAACGGTCGCCAAAGCTGTCAAACACGCCGGTCTTAATCGCCGATTCCCAAGACTTCTTATTGAATTTAGTCGAGCTGACGCGCTTTGCAAAATCGCAAACAGACTTAAACGGACCATTTTTGTCGCGCTCTTCAATCACCTCTTCTGCGAGCGCCGTACCCATACCCTTAATCGCCGCGAGACCAAAACGAATCTTCTTCTCTTTACCCACCGTTGCGAAGTCTGCGTAAGACTCGTTAATATCTGGACCAAGCACCGGAATGCCCATGCGCTTGCACTCAGTCATCTCGATTGCGAGACGATCCGTCCAGCGCATATCCGCCGTCATCAAAGCCGCCATAAAGGCATCAGGATAGTAAGTCTTAAGATAAGCCGTCCAATAAGCCACCAATGCGTAACATGCCGCGTGAGACTTGTTGAAACAGTAGTTTGCGAAGTCGAGCAACTGACTCCAGAAGGTTTCCGCAATCTCCTCTGTTGCCCCACCAACTTTCACGGCGCCCTCAATGAACAAAGGTTTCATCTTGTTCATGAGGTCGACTTTCTTCTTACCCACTGCCTTACGCAAAGTATCTGCCTGGCCACCAGTAAAGCCACACCATTCCTTTGACGCCTGCATGAACTGCTCCTGATAAATCAAAATACCATAGGTATTCTTGAGCGAGTTCTCAAGGCCAGGATGCAAATAAGTAATCGGCTCTTCCCCGTGTTTACGCTTAATGAAGCTCTCGATGAACTGCATTGGGCCCGGACGATAAAGCGCGTTCATAGCGATAAGATCATCAAATGCGGTAGGCTGAAGCTCACGAAGATAGCGCTTCATACCCGCGGATTCAAACTGGAATACGCCCGTCGTATCACCGCGGCGGAACAATGCATACACATTATCATCATCCAGCGGGATCTTATTCATATCAATCGTCTTGCCGTGCACCTTCTTAATGATGCGCAAAGCCTGCTGAATTACCGAAAGGTTAGATAGGCCCAAAAAGTCCATCTTAAGAAGGCCAAGTTCCTCAACCTGTGGGCCAGGATACTGCGTTGCAAGCGGGCCTTTAGCCGAAACTTCCAAAGGCATGAACTTTACAAGATCATCTGGCGCAATAACCACACCACAAGCGTGCACACCGTGCGAGCGAATCGTGCCCTCTAGGCGCATCGCGAGATCAATCACCTCTTTTGCAGTCGGGTTCGTTTCGTATTCCTTCTTCAAATCTGGCTCATTTACAATTGCGTCCTTCAGCTTCACATGGTGGCCCATCACTGGATCTGGCACCAACTTCGCAATCCTATCCGCCTCAGCATAAGGCACATCCAACACGCGCGCCACATCGCGCACGGCGTTCTTTGCCATCATCTTGCCGAAGGTAACAATGTTACTCACGCGGCCCTTACCGTACTTTCTCGTACAGTATTCAATCACCTCATCACGACGGTTATCCTGAATATCGGTATCAATATCCGGCATGGAAATACGGTCTGGGTTCAAGAAACGCTCAAAGAGCAAATCGTACTTCAACGGGTCGAGATCGGTAATATGAATTGCATAGGCTAACAAAGAACCTGCCGCTGAACCACGGCCAGGACCATAAATAATCCCCTGATTCTTGCCCCAGTTAATGAAGTCCTGAACAATAAGGAAGTAACCGTTATAGCCCATTTTGTCGACGACTGAAAGTTCGTAATCAATGCGCTCCAAAATCTCTTTCGAAAGAAGCGGGCGAATTTCTTCTACAGTCTTCGTTTGCGCTTCTTCCTTACTGAGATATCCGTAACGCTCCGCCAAACCACGGAACACCATATTATCCAAATACTGCTTCTCTGTCTCACCCGTATCAATCGGGAATTTCGGAATCAAAATACGACCGAGATCAATCGTCACATTACAGCTATCTGCAATCTTCTTCGTATTGAGAATCGCCTCAGGGCAAGTCTTCTGCCAGCGCGGGATCAACTCTTCTGGCGTAATTACGTGAAGCTGGAAATCTTTGAGCGACATACGCTTTTCATCCGTAATACGTGCGCCAGTACCAATACAAAGCAACACCTCGTGCGCGTCCTGATCCTCGTGCTTAATATAGTGAGCATCGCAGGTCACCACCAATGGCAAATTAAACTCTTTCGAGAATTCCATCAACTGATTATTGATCTTATTCTGAACATCCCAATGCGTTGGCGACTCAGGATGACCATGATCCTGCATCTCTAGATAGAAACGGTCCTTAAATACGCCAGAATACCACTTAATTAGCTCACGCGCCTTATCGAGATCATCATTGCGAATCGCCATCGAAATCTCAGAGCCCGCACAACCCGAGAGACAAATCACGCCCTCGTTATACTCTTCCATCACGCGATGGTCGATACGTGGCTTATAGTACTTGCCGTCAATCTCAGCAATCGTCAGCATGCGACAAAGGTTCTCAAAACCCTTATTCGTCTGCGCAAGCAAAGTGATATGGAAGCGCTCCTTATCGTAGGCCGGATCCCTATCCTCTAGCCTGCGCGCCGCCACATAGGCCTCAAGGCCAAGAATCGGCTTAATGCCCGCATCATTTGCGGTCTTATAAAGCTCAATCAAACCCGACATCGTGCCGTGGTCTGTCACAGCCACCGCTTCCATGCCGGTCTCTTTTACGAGGTTTACCAACTCATCAACCTTAGTCAAGCCATCAAGAAGTGAATAGTGCGTATGGTTATGCAAATGCACAAAATCACTAGGCTTAAGTTGAATCTCCTCCTTCGTCATGTATTTATTTTATCACGAATGCCGCAAACTAATCGTGATACCAGGTCGGGCGCGTCACGGAAGTCGGAACGCCATCAAACGTACTGACCATTTGGGTCGATGATTGGATAGCCCAGTTATTAAGCGCCGACAAGTCATTCATCCAGTAACAATAATGGAAAGCGCCGCCAACATTCGTCACACTGGACATATTCCAGTTTTTTACTGGCTCAGCGTTTCTGATAGCAGTATAATAGAAAATTTCTGCAGCATTTTGAAGGCTATTAGTTTTCCAGTTGCTTAAAGCTGAAATATCTGAAAGGCCTGGGCGCGCCGCAAAAGCTCCGTTCAAACGGGTAACTTTACGAACATCCCAAGATTGTAGCCCATCTAGGCTCACCAGATTTTGAGCATAATATACCGTATAGCCAATATTATCTTCTAACTCAGTCGTTCCAATCCAGGCGTCGAATACACCGCCCATGTCCGTAACATTAGAAACATCCCAGCCACTCAATGCACTGAGCGAAGTCAAGCCATGCATACCCCCAAACGCAGCGTTCATATTTGTAACATTCGACACATTCCAACCGGAAATGCCATTTAAATTAGCTACGCCAACATCAGCATAAAATACGCCGCATAGAGAATTTACGCCAGATACATCCCAGTTCGAAAGGGGCAGTAATGAATCACTGGTGAGCGCTGGGTCATATGAGAACACGTAGCTAATATCAATATCTTGCCCACGGACAAATGATCTTACGGCGCTTATGTCAGTAAGATAGTAATTATGGCTAAACGCATTTTCAATACTCGTCAAACTAGTAATATCCCAATCTTGAAGACCATCAAGACTAGTTATTTTCGTAAACCTAGCCATTTCTCTCATATTGGTAACCTTGCTAACATTCCATCTTCTTAGGGCGGATAGACTATTGACATCAGAATATTCAAACATTCCGATTAAATTTGATGCATTGCCCGTATTCCAATTCGAAATTGGAGAAAGGGTACTAACGGGCGTATAGGCAAACATCCTCGCAAATGATGTTCCATTAGAGACATTCCAATTACGCAATGGGGCCAAGTCAGACATACTAGATCCATTAAACATATTGCTAAAATTCGTTACTTTAGAAACATTCCAATTGCTTAAACAAGAATAATCCGTCACCTGTGCATTGTGTCTAAAATACCAAAAAACGCCGCCCATATCCGTTACATTGCTCACGTCCCAATTACAAACGGCATCGATATTATTTAGGCTTAAATTATTATAAAACGCACTACTCATATTTTCTAAACTCGAAGTATCCCAATTCTCTAGCCCATCCAAAGATAATAATTTGTGCTGCCCCGCAAATATGCTAGACATTTTTTTCACATGCGACGTATTCCAATTGGAGAGCGCTCGCAACGATGTTATGCTTCCAGTATTATCGTTGTTCGCATTGCCATAGAACATAGATGACATTTCTTCCACATTAGAAACATCCCAGTTAGATAGCGGCGACAAATCAGCCAATTTGTCGTCATTTGCAAATGCACCATACAAGTTATATACATCTGACATATCAATAACACTCAACCCACTAATATCTTCAAGCATTTGCATATTCATAGCAAAAGCATACATATAACCATTTGCCTTAATCTTATTCGCAGATGAATAGAAATAAATAGTACCATCGCTACTATCAAACCAGGCATATATTGGCAACTTCGAATAGTAAATCGAAATCGTATTGTCGGCAGTTGCAGTAAAATCAGCCGGCAATCGATCGGCATACTTAATAGCTTTTATGTTCGTATCCGCAGTATTGAATCGTACATCGCCAGTCGCGCCAGCAAGTTTCTTAAGCATTACAGACAGGCTCGGGCCACTAGTCAACGTAGCAATATATGTTCCATAGACATCACCATCGGTCGTCTTATCAATTCCTATCTTCTCCCAAACGGCCTTTATCGTCACAACCTCATTTGGCATCAAGAAATAATCCTCATTGATGCGACGCACGCCATCATTTGCAATCACCCAACGCTTAAAGTTATACCCTGGACATTGCAATTTATTTTGGCTAATCGGCACTACATCAAACACTATCTGTCTCGTCGTTGATGGCAGGGTGCCGGAAACCGTACAATCAATTGGCGCATTCGCTTCATATTTCACGTCAAACCGAAGCGTCAACTTTGGACTAGTCGTATTTTCTACATTTTCATCAGGAACATCCTCAAGATGCGTCCTTATCGTAGTTTTTGTATTCGGCGAAAACTCGTTTTGGCTGCCAGTTAAATATGTATCTTTCAGAGTAACATCTATCGTTAACTCTTCTGTCGTCCCCGTGCGATAAAGTTTATTCATATTCCAAGTAACAGTATTGCCGCTCTTTGATGCATTGCCCAATGAAGCTTCAATCTCGCCAATCGTAAAATAATTTGTATTAATAATATCCGTCAATTCATAAGTATCAAAATTATATGCAGTCTTTACCGCCTCGGCAAACTGCGTGCGCATGTCAATCTCTTGGCTATATTTCAAATTAATCTGATAATCAGAAACTGTCTTTAATTGCTCTAGCACACCCTCGTAGTTATATTGCACGCCATTGACTACGGAATTCGGGAATCTAGATTTAAATGCCCTATACTCTGCCGCCTCAAGCGGAGTCTGAATACCTGGGCGCCCATCTGTAATAAAAACTACTACTAGCGTGCGGCCGGTACGCTCCTGATAGTTAGCAAGTAAATCTTCAAGCTTCAAAACAGCATCGTAATAATTCGTATCGCCCGCAACACCAACGCCATCAATCGCGTTTTTGATAGTGTCCTTGTTATTAGTCATCGTTTGTACAATACTTGCACTCGAATTAAAAGTAATTAACGACATGGTATTATTACTATTCGAAAGGACATCATCTACTGCAGTCTTCATAACCTCCTTAAGCGCCCCAATCGTATTCTCCATCGATTTCGACGTATCGAGAATATAAACCACATCGCGAGCGCCGCCGGCATCAATCATTTTCGACTCCGCCTTGAGCGTTAACCTTGCCTTGCCCTTACCTATCCACTCTGCGCTCTTCGTTACGCGCCAAGAACCAGGCTGATCGCTGTCAAAATTACGGTTGCTCGACTTAATGTATATCGCATCGGCCGAGGCAAAACCACTCAACATCATAATCGTAAAGACAAAGACAAAACCAAATAAACCAGCAAATATCATTTTTCTCTTATTCATTTAGTCTCCTCCAACTTTACTAGCAACACGTCTCTCATATAGCGCGCATCCGTATCGCAAGTCGAAAGCATCATCAGCTTATCGCCCGCTTTCACCTGAACGCCACTTGCATATTTAAAAGACGGCGCCATTGCAATATATGCACTGACACTGTCATCTTTATAGCGCTCGACATTATAAAAATCCGCATTTGCCACATTCACTGCCGCAAAGCCAACCACGCTCAGGTTATACTTCTTCCCTTCCGTATAGACTTTGCCGGATAGATGGCTGTCAAAATAATCCTTTTCGTTGTAATTTATAATATCCGAGAACATCAAGCCGTCTTTCATCCTATGCGCGTAAATAATCGAGAACTTATCATCCAGCTTATTATTGCGATAATCAGCAAACACGCTACCCATCGTTGCAAACTCGCCTTTGTAGTTCCTGACCAGATACTTCGCGTTGTCCTCGCTCTGCAAAACCGGATAATCAATATGCGTATCATTAATTTTTATCCAACCGATAATCTCATCATTAATTGCTTTCATTTCGTCGAGATTAAAGCTATCCTTCTCCGCCGAAGGCGCTACCGCCAAGACATCATCGTCAAGCTTACCACTGTCAACCACATGTTGAGCGTCATAAAAAGCATATAAGCCGATGAATAATAAAATTAAGAACAGGCTCATCGTCACTAAATCGAGCGCTCTTTCGAGAAATGCCCTAATGCTATTTACGACCTTCATTAGATATCCCTCACTTTCAAGGTGGTAACCACGCGGCCAAAGATATCTCTGCCGTCAATCGCGCCAAAACTACGCGAGTCTTCCGTGTAGTTATAGTTATCGTTCAGAACGAAATAAGTGTTCGTAGGGACCCTAAATGGGAAAATTCCGCTTGCAGCAATATTACTATCGGATACATCGTAAACTACATCACTGCTTTCAACGATGCCGTTTACTGTTATATACCCCTCTTCATTAAGATCAACAATCTGATCCTCCATCGCAATAACGCGTGAGACCTGCGTTGCGCCATCATGCCTATAGAGCACGACGTCATTCGCCTTATAACCCGAATTCATACGTGTATAAAGCATCAACTCGCCATCCTTTAGGCTCGGATTCATTGCAACGCCAGACATGCGGTCTATGCCGAAGATCAGGCCAAATATCACCCAGACAACAATCAATAAAAATGCCAACCTGCCGATGAATCCCATCCAAGGCTTCATTTTCTCAGGAATTGACATTTTTATTTTCTTGAACATATTACTCTGCGTTTTTCTTTGCTGTTTTATTGATAATGAAGAATACGCCTACGCCAGCCAATAATACCAAGAGTACAAATGGCCACAAATCCATAAGCACGCCAGTATTTGGATCAGCATATTTATCGTTGCGAATTGCAGTCTTATTCTTCGTATTAAAATCAGATGCATTCTGAGCCACAGTCGTTTTTGCGACCATCGTCTTATCTACGGAAGCAACTTCATCAAAATATGTGCTCTGATAGCCCTTTGCATCATCTAGCTTAATTGAGTAGCTCAAGCCAATTGGCATCTGGCTAGTTGCGCCATTTTTGCCAATCGTGATCGTATCGCCATGCTTCATTGCAATCTTGTTGCTTGTACCACCAACCGTTACGGTCGCACTAGAGCCAGAACAGGTGCTATTAGAATCGACGGTGTATGTGTCGCCGGCAGGAGCAATTGCGGCGACCGCAGGAATCGTCAAGGTGTAAATAAAGCAGTCACTCTTCTTGGACATATTGCCAGAAACACTCTGGGAAACTTCGATATAAGTACGCGCAGCTGCTGAAGTGAATGCGTTTGCGCCAGCGGCGTCAGCCTTATTATCGTTTGCATCGACAGAGTTTGCGGCAAGCGTTACGACATATTTATCAGTAGGAATGTTATTGCTATCTAGCTGATTGCGAACCGAAGCTACAATTCTGTAGACATGGGTATCTACTGGGAAGTTAGCCGCGTTCGAAGACGTAGTCTCCGTAACCGTAAAGTAATAATCGCCTAACTCGGAGAAAGTCGTCGTCTTGAAGCTAATATCTACGGTGCCGATTGCGGTATTAGAGCTGACATTTGCCGCATTCATTGCAATCGTCGCGGAAGTAGGATAGCCGGTTGCAGTGCCGGGGTTGCCACTTGCAGCTGCGATTGAGTAAGTAAAAGTATTCGTTACCTTGTTCGACACATTTGTAACCTTACGCGTAATCCTAAACACGCCAGGATTGCTAGAAATATTACCACCTTTATATTCGGCCACTACCGGATCGGCGTATACGCCAGCGAACGAGCTTGCAGTGATTGCGACTGCAGCCACACCAGCTACGATTAAGTTTTTTATTTTCCCCATTTTATTGCTCCTTATTTTTATTAACAGTTTCTAATGCTTCGTCGACTTCGTAATACAATTGACGTTCCCCCCAGTACGCCGAGTACTATTAGTATCACGAATGGCCCAAACTGGCCCAAATCTACACCCGTAAACACTGGAATATCATTCCACGATTCCGTGTTGAAGCTTACCGCAACCGAGTAACTACTCATCGCTTCATCGCTGACATCTAAGCTATAGCCATTATCCGCCTCTGCGCTCAGCAACTCCGCTACGTTGCTCCAAATCTTCGTGATATTTTCAAGCACATCAAACTCTGCATATAACGCGATCGTCTCTCCTGATGAGAGTGTAGGGATTTGCGCTAATTGATCTGTGCGTTTTAAATAGCCTGTACCATTCGTGTACTCCGCACCGTCCAAATTCAAGCCAACATTCACATTCTTAATTGGAAAGTTGCTTGAGTTAGTAATCTTAATTTCAAATTGGACTTTCTCACCCTTATAATATTTATCTTTCTGGTTCACGATACGCTGAGTAATCGTTGGCCTAAACGAACCACTTTGGACAGCCCATTCCCCGCTCACCGTCACACTGCTCTCAGGCATCTTAAAGTCATCTTTATCCCATCCAAGGAATCTATAGCCGCTCGCTTCCGGATCGTCAGCGACCGCCACAGTATCGCCTGGATAATAACTTCTCGTTGCAGGCAAAAGACTTGACGCATTGCTTGGCATCGCCGTGCCCTTAAATTCATAGCTAACCGCATAGTCAATTCTCTGAAAGCTACCGTTAATTGTCACATTGCTTGCAGGCATCGTAAATTTGCCATCCGACACCGTTACGCCAGATACACTCCAACCCAAGAAGCGATAACCATCGATTATCGTGCCAGCTGCCATATCATCTAGCACTACCGTATCGCCGGCACCATAACTCTTTGTACTTGGTACACGATAATTCTCCGGCATGCCGGTCGCGCTATACGCTACAGTATACTTTGGCTTTTCAGTGAAGCTACCTACGAAAGTCACATTACTATCTGGCATTGTAAAGCTACCATTATTGACCGTCGCTGCTGTAGTAGACCAACCAGAGAAAGTATAACCCGCAAGCGTTGGCTCTTCAGCCACACCAACCGAAACACCGCTAGCATATTCGCCCATCACTGGTAGCACAGGTGCATCACTCGGTACCGTACCGCTATACTGATACTTCACCTGATACTTTGTTACAGTCTCGCGACCAATCCAGTGATGAGTCGTATTCGACTTACCAGTCAAATCGCCCTCAAGATATCCAGCCGTATTATAAAAATCCATGCGCGTAATCGCACCGTCAAGAATTGGCGTCTTCGTATTAATACCGACCAGCAACTGACAACCGGCTTGCAAACCTTTTACCTTAAAGCTAACTGTTCTATTGGCAGTCGTATAGTGCAAACCGTGGTATACGTATTCTGTCGAGTTATTGCGCCAGCCCACCGTACTGCCCGTATCGTCAACTACATTACCCGGACAAGCACTGTTAGTATTACTTCTCTTAACTGCACCAATCGATCCAGAACTCGTGGTTACAAAATTTTGAAAAATAAGTCCATCTGGAATTTTATCCGTCACGACAATCGTATCGCTATACATCTCTGCAGTCGCTGAGTCACTAGAGTTTACGCCCTGTCGATCCACGCCATCATATTTAACCTTCAAGTAGTAAGTTAGGGGCGAGTTCTCTTCGACGCGCACATCATCCGCTAACACCGCCGCATTACCCCGACGCCATGAGCGAATAACGTTGCCGATAAAGAAACTGGCTACAAAAACAAAAATCGCCGCAAAAACAAATGCGACTCTCTTCGCTGTTAATTTAGCACCTCTTCCTCTAAAATAATCCATTCCAAAAAACCTTTATTCGCAGTTTTTTGATTGACCTCACACTCTTATTTAAAGTATAGCACAAAATGTTTATGCTTGCCGTCTTTTCGCCCGAAATATAAACTTAAAAAGTAGTCAGGTAGACTAAGCAACTTTATAGTCTACATTTTGTTTTACTCGAAAATCTATGAAAAAGGGAGGTATTTGTCGGAATGAGCAAAGCTGATAAACTTTTCGTTACGATGTGTCGCAATGTTTTAGATAACGGCACAGACACCCAGGATCAATTAGTGCGGCCGCATTGGCCAGACGGAACCCCTGCCTATACTATCAAACAGTTTGGCGTAGTTAACCGTTACAATTTGCAAGAGGAATTCCCTGCTATTACCCTACGTAAGACCGGCATTAAATCTGCAATTGACGAGATTCTCTGGATCTACCAGAAGAAATCCAACAACATTCACGATTTAAAGCCGCACATTTGGGACGAGTGGGCAGATCCTGATGGCAGCATCAAAAAGGCTTACGGCTACCAAGCCGGACTCAAACACAAGTTCAAAGAAGGCGAATTCGACCAGGTCGACTACGCGCTTTACTTGCTCAAGAATCAGCCTTTCAGTCGCCGAATCATCATTACGCTTTGGAACCCTGAAGATCTCGCAGAAATGAATCTGCAACCCTGTGCGTTTACTTGTATCTTTAATGTCACCAAGCATAAAGGTAGCGATAAGCTCACGCTGAACCTGCACCTCGTGCAGCGTTCACAGGACATCCTAGCCGCAAACAACTGGAACGTCGCGCAATATGCCGCGTTCCTCATGATGTTCGCTCAGGTCAATGATATGATCCCCGGCGAATTGCTTCATACGATCACTGATGCTCATATCTATGATCGTCACGTACCAATCATTGAGCGCATGCTCGACCGCGAGCAATACCCTGCTCCAAAAGTAACCCTTGACCCCGCAATCAAGAATTTCTACGATTTCACGCCAGACAGCTTCATCATTGAAAACTATCAGGCTGGACCACAAGAAACATTTGAGATTGCTATCTAAAAAAACGGAGGTGCACTATGTTTATAGTTGTAGCCGTCGACCGCAACCGGGCCATTGGCAAAAACGGCGGGCTACTCTATCGTATCCCCCATGATATGGCTAACTTTCGCGAGTTGACTATCGGCAAAACCATAGTCTACGGGCGCAGGACCTTAGAGACTTTCCCAAATCAGAAGCCGCTCGAAGGTCGCAGAAACGTCATTTTAACTCACGACAAACAGTTCAGCTGTGAGGGTGCAACTATTATTCATAGCACCGACGAGTTAAAACAATTTCCTAGTAGAGAACTCTATATAATTGGTGGCGCCAGCGTCTATCAGCAGCTCTATCGAAAATGCGAATACGCTTTCGTAACTTTCATAGACAATGTAACCCTCGACTGCGATGCCTTCTTCCCAGACATCATTGCGGAAGGCTGGGAACGCGTCGTCGATACGCCCGTGCTGTATTACAAAGGCCTGCCTTACCAATTCATAACCTACAAGAATCCGAACCCCGTAGACTAAACCAAAAAGCCGCTCTTTTATTAGAGCGGCTTCTTTTTATCTTGCTACTCTTAGATAATAAAAGCGCTCGACGTTTCCGAAGCGTCCCGCCACTTCATTGTCGCGCTTCCCCACAATCACGAAGCCATTTGACTTCAACCATAGCTCGAAGTCAGCAATAATCTCACGGCGCATCTTGCTATTCTTCACCACGCCATTCTTTAGCTGAAATGGACGTGCCTCAAACTGAGGCTTCAACATCACAAATAATTCTGTACCAGGCGCAACTAGCATCTTGCGCGCATAGCCAAGCACCTCGCGCAAACTCACGAAGCTCACGTCCGCCAAGATTAAATCGACTGGCTCAGCCAAAGTAAACTCAAAGATATCCGTTTTTTCATGTAGCTCAACCTGCGGATTAAAACAGAGTGGCGCCTTCATCTGGCCGGTGCCCTTCTCTACTGCAATCACCTTCGTCGCACCGTTGCGCAAGGCAAACTCAGTGAAACCACCCGTCGACGATCCGATATCCAAAACTACCTTGTCACGAAAATCAATCTTCAGCGCTTTTGCCGCATCCGCAATCTTATACTCAGCTCTACCAACTACTTCGTTCATCTCGTTACTACCAATAGCGGCTTCCCTACTTTCGAAATCTCAACCGTTCGTACGCCAGAAATCTTCTTATATTCCCCTTCTGCCTGCACCATCACAGTTGATGCTTCCGGAAATACCAAACAGTCATAATCACTATCCGTACCAGGTACACGCTTAAAGACAGATTTCAGCATCATCGGCACAAGCTTACGGAATTTCGTCATCTGACCTGTCATGCTAAGGAATCCACTCTCTTTCAAATACCAATCCGAACCCTTCATAATCTTCGCGACCGTACGGCCATTCACCGCCATATAGTCCGAAACCTTCTTGCACTCCATAAACTCCTCGGACGAATCGCCAAGTTGAAAAGTCTCTGGCAAGAATTTATGGCGATGGTTCTTCAACCACCACTTCATCAAAGTCATCAAGCTAAACACCGTCTTACGACCGCCCTTGCGCAATGTCTTACGCGTCTTCGGTGCATCAAAACAGGCACAAGCCTCCGCAAACATACCGAGAGTGAAGTAGCACATGCCAAAGCGCCAATGTTTGCCATTAATCTTACACTCAAGTGGATAGACACGCTTAACATGACCGCGCAAAATATCATCTAACTTCAGATTACCGAAAGTGCGCGCTACATCGTTAAAGTTGCCGTAGCCAATTACGCCAAACTTCACATTCTGCGCCTTCGAAAGCATAATACCGTTTACTGCAATATTCGCCGTGCCGTCACCGCCCGCCGCAATCACTAGATCGCCGGTCGTCAAAACCTTAGCCAAACGGCGCGCATTATCGTCCACATTCGTCGGCTCCACCTCAAACTTACCGACCATTACGCCCTTAAGGCCTTTGAGTCGATCAATAATATCAGTTTTCACCTGTTCGTAGTGAGAACTACGCGGGTTATAAACAATAAATAAACGTTTCATCTCGCAGTTAAAATGTTATTCAACTCTTCTATTGTCTCATAAAATCCTAAAATATCATCCCTTGACATTCCAATTATCGTTTCCAACTTCACGTCCGCATATTTTTTATTCAAATCTTCGCCAATCAGCTGCATCTTACCATATGCTTCAATCACCGCCGAGTCCTTCTTTGCGTTCGCAGCATACTGCTTCCTAAAATTCGCTACCTCTGCCCTATACTCGCTAAGCTCCTCAGCCAACACCTTCAGAGCCTCACTCTCAGACTTCTTTAGCCTTGCAAGATTCTCGTCCGTCAAATCAAAAAGCAACTTCGTATCATTCCAGCTATTCGATAGCTTCTCGACTAGCGCATACTTTTCTTTTACGGCGTTAAACTTCTCAGCAACTTCCGCATCCTTCAGCACATTCGAGGCCTCAAGCGAAGTAATATAGTTCCTACATTTCTCAAGCGCGCTCTCAAACTCATCCATGACGGCCTTATCCTCATCGGTCAGCTCCAGACTCTCGAGCTTCGCATCAAACAGTTTCTCGACCGATTCTTTCGTCTTAGCAATCTCAGAAACATTCTCGCGTGCCTCGGCATAGTTAATTCTCTCGTGCGTGAGAGCCAAAGTTCCAAACACGCCACCAAGCGCAAGCACACCCAACAGAACCACGAGCACTACCTTCTTGCCCGTCGACATCGGTCGCTTCGCTTTTTCTTCACTAAGCCTGCGCATTATCGCTTCACCCACAATTCGCTCGGCAATGGCCATGGATTCGGCTTACAGCCGCGCAAACCAGTCGACTGCTGCAGCATTATTGGCCCCAACCCCGTCGTCGTCTCACAATAAACAATATGGTCGTGTCCAAGATAATGTCCTGTCTCATGATTTACCACCATACGACGATAATCAAGCAAACTCACACCTAGCGCATTATACGAATCCGACGCATTCATCCATCTCGTATCGTTGATTAACGCCATATTGCCGACGCGACAGCTCAACTCGTCCGAACAAACAATCGGCGAAGCCTTCTTCACCTCTGCGCCAGACGCCAAAATCACATGCAGCTGACCGCCACTCTCAACTTCTTTAAATTTCACGCCCGCACGAATCCACCCACGCGGATCGGCATAAATCTCCGCCACGAGTTTGCGGAATTCTTCCAGATCGCCCTTCACTTCCCCACGCGAAGAGATATCATAAGTAATCTCATAGGTCTGCCCGCTCGTATAGAGCTTGTCAACAACCTCCTGCACCTCAAGTTGCGCAGTTGCCACTTCTTTCGCCACCGCTAAACTAACGATGCCGCTGAACACTATTCTTCCTCGTCGTCTTCAACTACAACGCTTGGACACTTCACGATGCCAGCCAATGCTTCTTTTTCTTCGTCAGTTGAATTCTTGCAAGGGTTCTTTTCGTTAGAGGAATCAAATTCCGCCAACTTCCACTGATTATCTGCGAGCTTTGCATATGCGAGTGCACGTGCTGTACCGGCCGCATTCGTCATCTTAAGGCTAACAACCTTATAAACGCCATTTGTCTTCACGAGGTTCGTAGAAGTATCAGTTGCGTCAAATGCCGTAACAGTACCGTACTTCTTGGTAAGCAAAGCCTTAATCTGTGCGATATCACTGCCAGAGAGCATCTCGTCCTGGCCAATTACCGTCAAAGCACCACTCTGATCTTCAACTTTCAAGGCAGAATAAATCTCGCTCAACTTATTATTTGCCTCAGTCGTAGCCGATTCCTGCTTTGCCTTATCGACGTTAATATTATTCATAATAAACACCAATGCAACGATAGCAATCAACAGGCCTGCGCCAATTACCATCGCGCAAACCGCGACACGCTGCCAAATATAATCAACAACTTTGCGACCGCTGACTACGCCGTTTGCATTTACAGCGTTAACGACATTCATCTGCGTGCCACCATTCTTGGAGACACTAATATCTAGTTGTTCCGGCGCAGCATTCTCTACGGCAGTAATAATATTCGGAGAACCAGGCTGCACTGGCATCCCATAACCCTGCGGATATTGTTCTTGTGGATTCATTTTTCCTCACCCAAAATTCTTATGATAATATTTTACCACAAAATCTGCTATAATCACTCTCATAAAAATCGGCCCTATATCCTACAGACAGGAGGTGATAAGATGCCAGGTTTTTTGTATCATTTAGCATTTAGCGAATTAGTTCTCAGAGAACACCCCGAGCTCAACACTGGCACCAAACGCACAGATTTCCTGGTCGGCAGCGTCATACCAGACCTTACCACAGACAAGGACATCTCTCATTTCCGTACCGTGCGCACTAGCGGCTGGCTTGCGCCTAGCATCAGTCAGCTCAAGCACGATTTACCAGATAAGCTCACGCCTATACTCTTAGGCGCTTACGGACATCTATGGTTGGATTATCATTTCATTACGAACTATCTAGCCAAGAATTGTTACCTGACTTTCGGTGACCGCGTCATCAACTTCTATCTCGACAAAATTTGGAATGCAAACGACTTCCTCTCGATCAAAGGTCTCTATGGAGCCTATGACCGAGGCAACGTCCTTCTAGCACAGCAAGGTCTCTTGCCGAAGGATATGTTCGATCTTCCCGATCCGCCACCATTAACCGGCTTCGCGCCTTTTGATCAACGCAGCGAAAAATCATGGAAATCAGTTGTCCAAATCTATCTCGAGTCAAAACATGACGAGAAATCCCCGGACGTCATACCGCCAGAGCTTCTCGTTGAAGCCGTTACTACCGGAGCAGAACGTTTCTCTAAAGAAATCCGCTATTTTCAGTACTAAAAAACGGCCCACAACGGGTCGTTTTTTCTGGTTGAACTAAAACTGGCGGAGAGAACAGGATTCGAACCTGCGAGAGCCTTGCGACCCTACACGCTTTCCAAGCGTGCTCCTTCAACCACTCGGACACCTCTCCAGCTCCAACTATCTTATCATAAAACTCCAGCAAGCGCCACCCCTTATTGACTATTTAGCATAAGTATGATATAATAATACTTATGTAGCTCGTTTACAGCACTTTACCCATGGGAGGTACAAAAAATGAAAAGAATTTTTGTAGTCACAAAAGATGGCAAGCCGCTCAGCGATTCCGATAAATGGAGCGTAAACTTCTCCGTTTTCCCGGAAGACGCCAAGAATGGTGAGGTAGTCGTCTTTTCAAAGGAATTCTATTCCAAGCCTGCAAAGCTTCTGCCCGACCTTACTGATGGCGATTATGTCGCTATCGTCGAAAAGGCTAAAGGCAAGCCGCGCCACACGATCTGCATCGAAGTAGACGGCGAGCTTCGCGACTTCCTGAACAGAAATTCAGACAAAGCCACTTATGCAGTTATCGCGCTCTATAGTGAACTTTGCGCTTAGCCCTCTCAGGCCGGTTCATCCGAACCGGCTTTTTTCTTTACTTAAGCATTTTTCAAACCCTGAAAAACAGAGTATAATTAAGACAAATCGCAACATCAATATTTAATTTTTTTGGGGTAAAATGTCTAGTCAAGATAACGAAACCATCATCGAGCTCAAGGGCGTCTCGAAACGCTATGGCTTCGGTGACGCTGAGTCCTATGCACTCCGTAATTTTGACCTCACTGTTAAGCGCGGCGAGTTCATCATGATTATGGGGCCATCCGGCTGCGGCAAAACGACATTATTAAATATTATCGGTCTCCTCGATCAAGCCAGTTCTGGCGAGTATTATCTCGCAGGCAAGAACGTTGCTCGCGTCTCCGCCGGCAAAAAGGCTCGCTTCCGCGCTAAAGAAATCGGCTTCATCTTCCAGAACTTCAACCTCGTCCCTACCCTTTCTATTCTTGAGAACGTTTCCCTTCCTCTCATCTATTCCGGCTGTCGCAAGTCTCGCCGTCTTCGCATGGCCGACAATATTCTTGAGCATTTCCACCTTCGCGAACGCGAATACTACATGCCATATCAGCTCTCTGGCGGCCAGCAGCAGCGCGTTGCTATCGCCCGCAGCTTGATTGCCGATCCAAGCATCATTCTCGCCGATGAGCCAACCGGCAACCTTGATAGCCGCAACAGCCACATCATTATGGAAGAGCTCCAGGAGATTCATTCTCAGGGCAACACCATCATCATGGTCACCCACAACCCAGCTCTTACCACCTACGCCACCCGCGTTATCAATATGCTCGATGGCGAAATCGACACCGATATCAAGACCGTCGACGATTCCGAACTTCCACGTGGCGGCAAGAACGAAAAGGTCTCCGTCAAAGTTCTTCCTTCTCGTGACCCAATTCAGATGGAAATCACCTCTGAAAGCGACGTAGTCGTCTCTGGCGAGAATGTTACTACCGAAGAAGCCCCAGAAGAAAAAGCAGAAGAAAAAGAGACCAAGAAGCCAGCTGTCAAGAAATCCAGTAGCAAGAAATCGACCAAGAAAAAATCTACTTCCAAGAAGAAAGGAGCTAAAAAATGAGATTTCTCTTAAACACTCACTTCCATCTCGCAGTAGATAGCTTGCGCCAGAACCGCACGCGCACTTTCCTTTCCGCGCTCGGTATCGCTATTGGCGTCGCCAGCATTGTCCTCATTCTTTCCCTTACCGGCGGTATCAACCAGCTTATCAGCGCCAGCAGCAATAAAGACAATGCTAACCTCATCCTCGTTCGCCCAAGCAACGGCAAAGAGGTTACCGACAGCATCATCGACGAGCTAACCAACACTAGCCAGTATTCCAAATCTAACCTCACTATCGAGGATATCGCTGCTATCAAAGAGGTCGACCAGGTAAAATCCGTCGCCCCAATCGCTATCAGCAGTTCCGCCATCACGATTGCCGGCAAGGCTTACCAGTCCACCACTATCGTTGCTACTAACAACGACCTTCAGGACATCCTTAGCCTCCGCCTCAAGAGCGGTCAGTTCCTCGACTATAGCCTTCGCAAGAACGTCGCTGTTCTCGGCTATAACGTCGCAGAACAAATCTTCGGCACCACCGAAGCAACCACCCGCACTTTCACCTATAACGACCAGCAATTCATGGTCGTCGGTGTTCTCGATAAGCTCGAAGATCCAATCAACTTCAACGGCGTAGATTTCGATAACTCTATCCTTATCAATATCGACTTCGCCAGCACCTTTGAGTCTTCTATTCAGATTCAACAAATCGATATCCGCACTGAGACCACCGATGTCGTTCCAGACGCTATCAACGCTATCAACGAGAAGCTCAGCAAGGCCAAGAAGGGCGACCAGGATTACAAGATTATCTCTGGCACCGACAACCTTCATCCAGCCGGCTCCCTTCTCTCTATCGTTTCTTACATGCTCACCCTCGTCGCCAGCATCTCGCTCGTCGTCGGTGGTGTCGGCATCATGAATATCATGCTCGTCTCCGTTTCTGAGCGCACCCGCGAGATTGGTATCCGCAAGGCAGTCGGCGCAAGCGCAAGCCACGTCCTCCTCCAGTTCCTCTTCGAATCCATCATTCTTAGCGTAATTGGCGGTCTTATGGGCTTCATTCTCGGTTACATCTTCGCCTTCCTCATCTCTCTCGTTACGCCATTCGCACCACATATCTCCTGGCAGATTCTCGGTACGACTGGTCTCGTCAGCCTCAGCGTAGGCGTCCTCTTCGGTATCTACCCTGCCCTCAAGGCAGCTAACAAAGATCCGATTACAAGCCTTAAGTTCTACCGCTAAAAGCGAAGCTAAAAAATATATCCTCACTAAGAGGATATATTTTTATGTCTCTTGTTAGACCTTAGGCTGCTTTCGCTTCGCCTTCTTCGTTCGCAGCTGCTACGCCGCCCTCATAATTGAAGATATGGTACTTCTTCAATAGACCGAAGTTCTGAGCAATGTATTGGTTAACTCTTGGATTCCTCGTAGCCTTGTCGTAGTTACCGCTCATAATTGCGCCACGTTCGCTTGGCTCAAGCCTATTCCAGAAGGCCATTACTTGGCGCATCTTGCGAGTATCTTCGGCCGGAATCGTTACGCCAGGATTCATCTCTGCAATCTTCTCATCTGGGAAGAATAGCTCGCCTGTGAAGTTAGGATCCGTGATTGTCTCAGTTGCGGACCTTGCCCTTGCTTCTGCTACGCTCCTCTGGAATCTTGCTTCGATAATCTCACGAGCTTCTGCTCTAGTCTTCTCGACATCCTCAACGCTACCAATATAAGATTTGCCAAGGTTTTGGAGCATGATGCTTGCGTCATTCATCTTAGTACCGACTTCGCCATCGCCCATCATATACTTTCTGCGTTCGAGTTCAGACGCAGAGTTCCAAGTTGCGATTGCTTCCTTAAGCTGTCTTCTAAAGTCTTCGTTGCTTTCAAGCGCATCAATTTCCTCATCAGTAAACTCAACGCGCGTTACGACATTACCCCAAGGCTCGCCTAAGTCAGTCTCAGATTTAAAGCCCTCATTCTCAGAGAAGTCTTCGCTAATTGCAGGAACTTTCAAGACGTCATACTTAGTCAAGAAATCTACGCTCTGCTTGATTCTAGCTGCACCAGCCTCATCAAAGCCGCTGTAATCGCCAGCCATAATTGCTGTGCGCTGTTCACCAGTAAGGCTATTCCAGCGTGAGATTTCCTCTTCCATACGTGCCTGATACATACCGGCATTATCCTGACCTTCAAAGATACCTCTAATCTGGTCGCCAGTTAGCGTAATAGGTGCTGCATCACCAGCTGCGCGCTCAGGCTTAGCTGGAGCTTGCTCCTGTGCTGGCTGAGGTTGCTGTTCAACCGGCTGAGGCTGTTGCTCAACTGGCTGTGGCTGCTGCTCCGTGCTACGCTCAGTCGTGCCCGTAGGGCGTTCTGGTGTTGGAGGAGTTGGCCTATTTGGCTCAACACCGGCCGTATTAGTTGGCTGCTCTGGCTTTGGCGTTTCACCACCATTGCCTTCGCTACCACCATTATTACCATCGCCACCGTCGAACTTTGGTGCTTCACTTGGACCATGCCCCTGCCCCTTCTTACCACGGGTAAGGTTCTTGCGACTTGCAAATGGAATCGCTACGCCACCCTTAATCAAATCGCTACCCTGAAGAATCTCGGTTGCTTGGCGCTCGAAGCCAATAACATCAAAGACCGTATCAGTATTAACAATCGTATCAGTAACTTCTTGCGTCATCTCACCGACAGAGTTAGAACCGAGGTCGCTAGCAAAGCTGAAGAGTTTTCTTGCGCCATCGGAGGTTACCTCGCCAGTATCCCAAACCACGCTTACCGCCTGGTATTCCTGGTTTGCGATAATGTTACTCAAAGCTGGGTCGTCGGTTGGGAACCAGACCGAACCGTCATCATGTACGACACCGTCGATCAAGATTCTACTACCCTGAGAGTCACCACTCAACGAAACTGCGAGCTTTACATTGTCGCGAACGTCACCGAAGTTAACTGTCCTATCACCGGAGAAGGAGCTGCCAGACATTCTAGCATAGAATGTACCATCAGAACTCTGGTAGGCTGCCAACTCGTTGCCATCGGAAATACGTGTGCCATTAGAGCCCCACTCCATCGATGTGCGAACACCGTTCTGCTGCGCATACTCAGCTGCGCTGAGAGTCTCTGTACGAGTAACGTTTTCAGTCGAAGTAATCGTTCTCTCGTTAACCGTGTAACCTTCGTTGCGAAGCTGCTGGACCTGCTCGTCAGTAAGCTTCGTGCCAGTTGCCTCGGCTGCCGTAATCGTCTCGATCGTAGTCGTGACCTGCTCTTGGTTAATGCCCAAGAAGCCAGCAAGCAAAGTCTTATGCGCATCAAGGTTGTTGACGCCGATGTTAAGTGGCTTAAAGCGAATATCGAGCGTATCGTTCATCTTATCGAAGAGACCGTAGCTATCTGGGTTAAAGGCTGCGGAAACTTCCTGACCAACTACTGCCGTTGCTACGCCGATTGCAGCTGTCTTAGCGAACTGTGCTGCCACGCGCTTAGCCTGGAGTTTCTTGAACGCCTTATCCTTTGCATCAACATCAGATTCAATTGCTTCATAAGCCTTCTCAGATGCCTCAAGGAAGGTCTTACTCTGATCACCAATACCCTGCTTCCTCAACTCAACCTTCGCCTGTGCGACCTGAATATCGAGTGCCAAGCGCTCATCTTCAATCGTCGTGTTGTCGCCAGCGGTAAACTTAATCAAGTCAACCTTGTTTTCGTCGCTATACTTCGTCAAAGCTTCAACGACCGCCAAGCTCTGCTGAATCTGCTCAGCGTTACCGCTCTTCAAAGCGGCCTCGAGTGCGCCAGTCAAATCCTTAGCTGCGTAGCTCTTATATTCAGTCTCTTGCATCTGGCGATCGTACTTTGTGCTTCCAATCTCTTCGCCACGTGCAATGCGGCGTGCCTGTTCGGCACGGTCAACTGCTACGCGGTTGTGCTCCTTGAAGCCTGCGAATGTACCAGCTGCCAAAGCGCCACCTACTACTGGAACGGCTGCGCGGAGAGCGGAAGTCGTCGCCTTCTGCGTAAAGAATACTGCAATACCAGCTGCTGCTGCGATTACTTCTGGCTGGACAATGCCAAGCTTGCCAGAAATCTTCTCAGAAATTTCATCAATCTTTGAACGGTGGACTTCCGTACGGACCTGCGCCTGATAATCGGCGTTAATCAAGCGGAAGCCTTCCATTACGTTCTCAATACTCTCTTCGTGGTTGAAGCGTTCCTTTGCGGCCTTTGCAGTTTCGAGCAAAGTATCGGAGATGAGGCTCGTGTCCAAACCTTCGTCAGACATTCTAGCCTTCTCGAACTTCATCGCCTCTTCAAAGTCATGCTCAGACATCTTACCCTGTGCAAACTTTTCAATTGCTTCACGGACGGCAATCGTAGACTTTGCCTCAGCGCTATTTGCGTCGACAGCCTCTTTCTTGTTTCCGCCTTCAGTGTATTTGTAAACAACCTTGCTACCATTCTCGTCAGTTTCAACGCCAAAGGCATCCATTTCGTTACCGGCTGCGCCGTGCAACAATGAATCCTCAATGCCGTTTACATAAGCCATGGTCAAGCGCTCGACAATCTTGCCACTTGCGCCATCACCCTTAGCAGACCAGAACTGTTCAACATCTACGCCACGTACTTCGCTATCGCCATTCTTAATCGCTTCCATTGCTTCACGCTCGTACTTAAGCATGGTGGAATCTTTAAGCATCTGGCCAAAGACCAAGTTACGAACCATGCGACCAAGGCCTCTCTTGCCGTTGCCTTCGAGCTTGTTCTGGAACATTTCCTCAGCCAAAGCCCTTGCGGCAATCTTTGCGTCACGTTCGCGGTTATTAATAACAGCAATCAATGGGTCCTTCTTCTCAAGGTCACTTTCCTGCTCTTCGCCCGCAGGCTTTTCGTCTTCGGCCTTCGAAAGCTCCTGCTTCAAAGCAAGCAGCTCTTCCATCGTCATTGCTTCGAGATCATCGAGCTTCAAACCGCGACTCTCAAGCTTATCTGCCATAGATTCGTCGGACAAATCATGAATAAACTCTTGGCGATAAACTTCGCGCTGGTCTTTCATGCCCTCAAAGTCTTTCTCTTCAAGGTCATCAACCTTAATGTCGTCACGCTCAAGATAGTCGCCAATGCCGTTATCAGCGCCAAAGGCTTCAAACATGCGCTTACGTAACTTCTCCTGAAGTTCCTTTAGCTGCTCAGCGTCCATGTTTTCCATGTCGTCAACCATCACGCCTTCAGCCTCAAGCATATCGCGAAGATCCGCGATAGACATTGAACGCATCATCTCGGCACGGAGTTTTTCCATCTGCTCTGCAGACTCAGCACCCTCAGCATCATCTTTATCTTTCTCAAGATTCTTACCAAGATATTCGTTGTACTGAGAAACAAATGCAGCGATTGCAGCGTCACCGCCCTCGCCAATCTTCTTGAAGTCTTCAGCAGTATAGCCAAGGCCGCCTTCTTCGACAGGCTTCTTTGCCCATTCAACCAAACGCTGTTTATAGCCTTCCATAGCTGCAAGAATTTCGTCGTCGGTCATGTTCTCAAGATCTTCATCGGTAATCTTGAAAGCTTCACGCGCATTCTTAAACATGTCGCTCTGGAACAACGCACGAGTCATTTCTGCGCGGCGATGCTTTGCTTCTGCATCTTCACCGTTCTCTTCACCCTCAACGGTATTCTCCACTGTTGCGACTTCTTGCTTGTCATCCATTACACGAGTTACAAACTCTGGTGCATTCTGCTGAGCATCATCGACGCCCATTCTCTCGCGAGTAGCAGTCGTCAAATCAATACCAGTTTCTTCTTTCACGCGGTCAATATAGTGCTGATATTCCTCGTCCTTTTCACGTGGATACATCTCAGTCACTTTACCGTACTCTACATCATTCAAAACACGATCTGGATGGTTTGCGAGCTCAGTCGAAATATTGCTAATTGCAACCGTATTCATACGGCGCTCATAATCGGCGTCGCTTTCCTCGGTTCCATCGATATTCTTAATCTTTTCGAACTTGCTCTTTGCGTCCGCAATGCGTTCGTACCAATCTTTGCACTGTTGCAAAAATTCATCATCCTCAACGTTCGGCTCAGCCTTTTCGGCACTCTCAACTTCTTCAATTTCTTCTGCAGTCGGCTCAGTTTCGGCAACCTTACCGGCGCCAAAACGCACACCGGTCTCATCAGAAATACGCTGCGCCCAAGCCATAGTATTCTCGCCCTCTTGGCGTGGATAATTCTGAGCCAAGCTGTCAAGCTCAACCTCGCTTAGTTTACGAGAAGGATCGTCAGCCTGTTCCTGCGCAACTGCGCCGTAAACAGCTTCCATTACGCGTTTCTTGTAAGCTTTTGGATCCTCATCGGCACCCTGCTCCAAATCAGACATCGTTTCTTCGATGCGTTTTCTAAAGGCATTGTGAGCATCAAAATACTCGCGATTAGCATCTTTGCCTCTGCGAGCGTAAGTATCCCAAGTATTCCAAGGCATGCGCTGATATTCTTCGCCCTTGGCGTTAATTCCAGTGTTTGTTTCGTTCTTTGCAATCTCGTCGTCGGCTAGTGGGTCAAAATCGGTGCCACGGCGAGCCATTTCCATCTGTTTCTTTTGATATGCAAGGTCATCTTCTGTAATATTGTCTGGGTTCTGGCCAGCAGCTTTCGCCGCCTCAACTGCGGCTTCCTGTGCCATTCTTTCCCATTCGTTGACTTCGTCAGCACTTACGCTGGCGCCGCCCTCTCCTGTGTTCTTTGGTCCTTCGGTCATTTGCTTACTCCGCTTCTTCAGCTTCCTCAGTTACCGTGTCGTCAGCGCCACCGCCAAGGTAAAGCGCACGGAATTGAACCATCGTTTCAAGCGCAACTTCTTGTGCATCAATACCGCAGTTCTTGATAAATTCTGCTGCCTGAGCGTCACCGAAGTTTGGATCGTCTAGCTTGTCGCTAAGTTCGATTGCCTGCTCTTCGGTTAAACGATTCAAAGTCGCGCGATCGATTTGGTTGAGCAAGCGCTGAGTCATATCAGCTTTCAATTGATCACGTACCTCTCCCTCAACGTTGATACCCTTCTCTTGCAAAAGAGACTCCATAAAATCATCAAGATTTTGCATTTGTTTTGACCTCACAAATTATTATTATCCTTATGTTAAATTATACCACAAGCACAATAGGTCAAGAAAAAACCGCCCATTACTGGGCGGCTCCAAAGCACTTTCCGTCGGTTAATCCCGAAATATATTCCTGAATTTCCGGACATTTCGACAGTTTGATGATGGCCTCATTGATAATGCTATTTACTAGCGCTTCGTTATAATGAACCCCTCCAAACGAAAGATTGTTCAGACAGCGCGTAGTTGCATCAAGAGAGTTCTTAGTGCGTCCCTGCAGACCATAGTAGAAGCACAACGCATCGCGCGATGTTTCATCAAGCAGAGCGTACAACTGATAATCGATCTCACGACTAAAGCCATCCCCTCTTGTTGTCTCTTTTACGAGCATCAAGCCACCTACCATGTCAGTAAGGAGTGCAGAATAGCCGGACCAATATTCTCCGATGCCCTCCCAGCTCTCGCCGCGAGTAACATCTTCACCTCTCATTTTACGAACACCATTCTCATAAATGATACTTACCATGTTTACACCTCCAGAAAAGAATACAGAATCAACAGGTACATTTATCATTATAGCACACTTCGGCCTATTTGTCAATAATAGCCATAAGCACTTCATTATTAAAAATAATCAACCAAGAAGCTATCTTGCCTCTGGCGTTGACTAAGGCTTTGCGCAGGCTACGGCCGAGCAAAAGCAGCGTACGCCCGTAACGACGGGCCGGACGACTGCTGCGCCTTAGCTGACGCCAGAGGCAAGAAATGCACTTTTGCGGTATAATGTATAAGATGAAAATCTTGGGAATCGAATCTTCTTGCGACGAAACCGCTGCCGCAGTTATTGAAGACGGACAAAAAGTCCTGTCCAATGTTGTTGTATCCCAAATCGATATCCATGCCGAATACGGTGGCGTCATTCCAGAAATCGCCGCCCGTTCCCATATTGAAGCTGTAAATCCTGTCATCAAAAAGGCGCTCGCCGATGCCGGCGAAACTATCGATAGCATCGATGCTATCGCCGTCACTCATACCCCTGGCCTCGTCGGCAGTCTCCTCGTCGGCACCCTTGCCGCTCGCACCCTCGCCGTCCTTCATAATAAGCCTTTCTACCCTACCCATCATCTCAAATCTCATATCTACGCCAACTGGCTCAGCGGCTACAATCCCGAATTCCCTCTTCTTGCCGCAGTCGTTAGTGGCGGCCACACTCAGATTATCTACATGGAGCGCCACGATCATTTCGAAATCATCGGCAGCACGCGTGACGACGCCATAGGTGAGTGTTTCGACAAAGTCGCCAAAATCCTCGGCCTTCCCTACCCTGGCGGCCCAAACATCGCAAAAGTTGCCCTAAACGGCAATCCTGATAAATATCAGCTCCCTATTCCAAAAGTCGACGGTCTCGATTTCTCCTTTAGTGGTATCAAGACTGCAGTTTTGAGAGCCGTTCAGAACGAACTCGGTCTCCCTATCACCACTCCTTCTCATGAGCTCAAAGAACATCTCTCCGATCAGCAAATCGCCGACTTTGCCGCTAGCTTCCAAAAGACCGCGGTAAACATTCTCATCAAGAAACTTAAGAAAGCTCGCGAGCTCCATCCGGAAACTAAGTCCATTCTTCTCGCTGGCGGTGTCTCCGCTAATGAACTCCTAAGAACCGAGCTCCACAACGCCTTCGATAAGGAATGCCAAGTCTACGTCCCAGAATTCAAGTACAGCACCGATAATGGCGCCATGGTCGCCTCTGCCGCCTACTACTCTATTCAAGCCGGAGAAAAATCGAGCGACCCTTACGCGCTCGACATCTCCCCTCGTTCTATTATTCGCTAATCACCGGCGTCAACTTTACGCACGACATGCGTCTTGCGCTTGCTAATCTTTTTCACTCCGTCACGTACGAAATTGCGCGCACTACGCAGCGCATTGAGACCAGCCTTTTTCGTCTGGTTAAAGCGATACTTCCCCGGCTGCAAAATCAAGCGAAAACCGCCCACATATTCCTCAATGTCAACGCCAAATCCACTCTTAAACTCAAGTAGCTTATTGCTATCGGAAAAATCACCATCGATACCATAGAAGTTCACGCGTTTTATGCCCTTCTTCAGACAATCATCAAGCAACCAATCCTGAAGATAAGTCATGCCATTCAACTTCTTATAGCGCTGAGTTGTTCCAGAAATAAAGCTTACTACTTCGTTTGGATGATAAATCAAAATACGACCAGCTACGACTGCTTTATCTTCTTTGCGGCGCGCCACGATGAAACGCGTATTCTCACCCCACGCATCCCACATCCATTCGTAATACGACAAGTAACGGCTCACTACGCCATTTTTGTGATTGCTTTGATCGACCGCTTCAGCCAATTTCGGAATTTCCGTTTTGTCTTTCAATTCATAGACTTCGAGTTCCGGGCTGATTTTACGCAACTTGTTGCGCACATTTTTTTTGTAGCTCGCGCGCACTTCGTCCATATTTTTGAAATCGCGCAAATTTTTTATTGCCATCCAGCGGTTAGCCTTATTTTCAAGCTCAACCGTTCTACCCATATAAGTAAAGCCAGCCTCAACGAAGGTCTTCTCTGTTGCGGCGCCATTCAAGGTCTTCAAAACCTCACCCTTGCAGTCACGAATCGCAAGCAAATCCGGCGGAAATACTTCTAGTGATATAAAATTATGCGTTTTTGCAAAATCCACTACGGATTTTATCCAGAACTTCACAAGTTTTGTGTTCGAATAATCCAAAATCGGCCCGAGCTGCACAAGCGCTTCCCCGCCGCGCTCCATCAGCATACAGCCAGCCACAACTTTTGACTCGTCCTTCACGCCCAACAAGAAAACATTCCAACCCATTTTGCGGCGCAGCTCGGCACGTTCGGCCGACTGGAAAAAGTTGCCGCATGCCTGCTTACGTTCAAATTTCGAAAATTCTTCGTCTGTTAGCTCCACAAAAATCATATGTCTATTATACCCCACTAGTCACTTGCGGTATAATCTAAGCATGAATTACGAGGAGTCTAGTGAAGCGATCCGCAAAAAACTTGCGGCTCTATCTGATACTAATGCAGAAGATTGGCATCTCTGTCTTAAGGCCCGCTTCGGTATGGCTCTCGTTTTTGAAGCCATCCGCGACAAACTCGGCGCCGGCGAAGTGATCACTACGCCATACACTTGTATTACCGCTATCAACCCTATTCTCGTCGCTGGCCTCACCCCTGTTTATCACGACATCGACGCCAGTATTCTTAGTACCGGTAAACCAGACGACCACTACTGCAAAGGCAAAACCAAAGCTATCGTTATGCAGCATACCCTAGGAATTATTGGCGACAAATCCAGTATCCGCAAATATGCCGACAAGCACAAACTTATCTTAGTTGAGGATGCAGCTCACTGCGTTACTCGCTTTGCCCGCGACAAAGAAAACAATATCCTCGCTGACATCTCCGTCCATTCTTTCGGCGTAGAAAAAGTTCTTACTGGCACCAAATTCGGTGGCGCCGTCTGGATTAACCCGGAACTCAAAACTAAATCCCCTGCCCTCTACGACGCAATTATCAAGAAATTCAACGAACTCAAATCTCCGGATCGACACATGGCTTTCCGCGTCCGCACTTATCGCCTAAATAACGCCATCATCCAACGCCTTCATGGCAATTTCCGCCGCAACTTCCGCAGTTTCACGATCAAGGCTGGCATCCTTGAGCCGCCTATCTATCCATTCGAGCAAGACGGTCAACAAGACGAACCACAAACGACTAATAAATATATCAACGAGCGCATACTAGAACAGCTAAAGATTCTCAAATCTAACTACATCCGTCGCAACGCAAACGTTGAGCTGTATCACAGCAAACTTAAATCAAAACATTTTAGTAAAGTAACAAAACTCCAAGAACCGCTTCTCGCCTTCCCTATTCTTTTCGAAACTCCCGAGAAAGCAAACGAAGCTTACGACATGCTCACCAGCCAGGGCTACTTCATTCGCCGCTGGTACTCACCTCTGTTATATCCAGGTCCAAATTCTCTTAGCATTTACCGCTATAATCCCAAAAAGGCACCAATCGCCGAAGACATTAGTCGCCGCGTGCTCTGCCTTCCAACCGATCTTCCAGTCATCGAAACTAGCAAAATTATCAGTTTTCTCACAGACCAAAAATCCCCTGTGGAAAAACCTGTGGATAACTCCAAGAAGAAATAATTATATCACCAGACGCATAAAATGAAGCCACATTTTCTACAATCAGCCGCATGGGAAGCCTTTCAAAAAGCCGAAGGCTTCGAAACTATCCGCAAAAAAGGCGAAAATTACGAATTTATGGCCATTTTAAAGCCAACTAGCCTCGGAAATTACCTTTTTCTCCCTTATGGTCCGACATTGAAGGACAGAAAAGCCCTAAAACCAGCAATCGCCGCGATAAAAGAGCTCGCGCGCGAAAAAAAATGCATTTTTGCCCGTTTTGAACCCGTAATTCCCTTCTCCGCGGCCGAAATGAAAAAATTTGGCGCCAAAAAATCGCACCATTTTGATCCGGAGCACACTTGGGTCCTCGATTTGCCAAAAACCGACGCCGAAATTTACGAAATTATCGGAAAAAATAAGGCGCGCGCCCACCGCAACCGTGAAATGAAAGAAATTTCCATCCGCACCAGCAAAAATCCGGCCGACATGGAAATTTTCTTCAAATTTTACGAAGATGTCGCCAAAAAAGACAATTTTCAGACCAACGAGCGCAATTATCTAAAAAATCAGCTAAATTTCGACTTTGCCACCCTTTATATCGCGGAATTTCAGAAAAAACCAATCGCCGCCACCATTATGTATACCGGCGACGAGGCTTGTTACTACGCTTACGCCGGCGCAGACTACGAATTTCGCAAAAAAGAAGCCGGTGCCATCCTTTTGACGCAAATGCTCATGGATTCCCGCGCCGCCGGCAAAAAATTCTTCGATTTTTGGGGCATAACCACCTCCGACGATCCAAAAGACCCTTGGTACGGCTTCACAAAATTCAAAAAATCCTTCGGCGGCCGCCAAGTCGACTACGCCGGCACCTACGACCTGCCAATCGACCACAAAAAATACGCGATTTATTCCCTGCTCCGCCCAATAAACAAGTTAAAGCGCAAAATCACAAGAAAATAACGCCGCCAGGCGCTATTTTTTTCGATCAAACTCCGATAAATCAAACAACGACCGCTTTCCCTCGTCGATGATTTTTTGCGCTTTTTTCAGCAATTTTTCCAGCCCGACCTCCGAATTCGCAGACCCCACGTGCACAGTTTTCACTACTTCCCCGCCCTGTTTCCAGCAAACCTGCACGCCCGTCGCGCCACTCGCCGTCGGATACTTTCTAATAAAAGCCATAACCACATTTTAACACCTTCCCCACGTTTTTTCGCACACCCTCACCAAATTCCCCACATAATGCTTATCCTTATATGCACATCCTATTGCATTAGCATCCCGCTTACGTTATACTAATAAGCACAAGCATGGAGACATGTTTGGTAGGTAAAAGACGCAGAACGTATGGCGGGTGAGACGCATTACAATACATTCTGATTGATTTGTCAATTTTCACGTGAAATTGATTATGCATATTTTGCGTTCATTTTCATGTGAAATATTTTTTATGCTTAAATTCCGCCCCTGTTAAGTGGGGCAGGGAAGCGAAAAATCCAGACACCAACCTGCCGAACTTATGAAAAATCTACGAAAACAAACAGCCTGAAATATGTTCTAATATTGCCTCAAATTTTCACGTTTTCATAAGTTCGTTACGTCTTCATAAGTTGCGATATAGCCACTAATCCACAACAAAATCTTCATAAGTTCAAGCAAAACCAAAATCTACCCCCGTAACAACCACTAAAAGCTATGCTATAATAAAAGGCATGAAATTCAGCAAAGCTTACGAACCGGATCAATACGAGCCAGAAATCTACGCTCTCTGGGAAAAATCCGGTGCATTTAAACCAACAGAAGACAAAAAAGCCAATAACTACACCATCGTTATGCCACCACCAAACGCTAACGGTAACCTCCACATCGGCCATGGCCTCACCATCGCCCTTGAGGATATCCTTACCCGTTATCACCGCTTAAAGGGCGACAATACCTGGTATATTCCTGGCGCCGATCACGCCGGTTTCGAAACTTGGGTCGTTTACGAACGCCGCCTCGAAGCAGAGGGAAAGACCCGCTTCGATTATGGCCGCGACGAACTCTACCATCAGGTATGGGACTTCGTCCATGAACAGCGCGGCAACATGGAGCTCCAGCTCAGAGCTCTTGGCGCATCTTGTGATTGGGACAGCCTCACCTTCACCCTCGATAAGAAGGTAGTCGACACCGTCTATAACACCTTCGAGAAACTCTGGAAGCAGGGTCTCATTTACCGCGGTGTCAAACTCGTAAACTTTTGCACTAAACACCAGACCGCTTTTGCTGATATTGAAGTTACTCACAAAGACGAAAAGGGCAAACTCTGGCAGATTGCCTACCCACTCGTAAAAGCCAAGGATGGCATCGAGGAAGTGATTGTCTCTACCACTCGTCCAGAAACTCTTATGGGCGATACTGCCGTAGCCGTCAACCCAGATGACAATCGCTACAAGAACATAATCGGAGAGAAAGTCAAGCTACCTCTTACCGACCGTGAAATTGAGATCATCGCAGATGAACACGCTGATCCAGAATACGGCACCGGCGTCGTTAAAATCACCCCAGCTCACGACCAGAACGACTACGAGGTCGGCCAGCGCCATAACCTCGAGATGATCACCGTCATCGGTTTCGATGGCAAGATGACCGCCGATGCAGGCGCTAACTACGAAGGTCTCACCACTGCTGAGGCTCGCCAGAAGGTCCTCGCTGACCTCGAAAGCCAAGGCCTCCTCCGCGGCGAAGAGAACATCGTTCACTCTGTCGGCCACTGCTACAAGTGCGACACCGTCATCGAGCCTCTCCTCAAGGAACAATGGTTCGTTAACGTTCAGCCACTCGCTCAGGCCGCTATCGAAGCCCTCGAAAACAACGAGATCAAATTCCACCCAGACAACAAGAAGCGCGTCCTTATCAACTACCTCAAGAATCTCAAGGACTGGAACATTTCACGCCAGATTCCATGGGGCATTCCAATCCCAGCCTTCGTCAACGTCGACGATCCAACCGACTGGATTTTCGATAAGCGCGTCGATCAAACCGAGATAGAGAAGGGCGGCAAGACTTATCGCCGCGACGAAGACACCTTCGATACCTGGTTCAGCTCTGGCCAGTGGCCATACATCACCACCAGCGACCGCAAGCAGCACTATCCAACCAGCGTCATGGAAACCGGCGCAGACCTCCTCTTCCAGTGGGTCGGCCGCATGATTATGCTCGGCCTCTACAATACCGGCGAAGTTCCATTCAAGGACGTTTATATGCACGGTATGGTGTTGGATGAAAAGGGCCAGAAAATGTCCAAGTCCAAGGGCAACGTTATTAACCCAATCGAAATCGTCGCCCAGTACGGTTCCGATGCGCTCCGCCTCGGCCTCATCGCTAGCCGCAGCGCCGGCGTCAACCAGGCCTTCAGCAGCAGCAAGGTCGTCGCAAGCCGCAACCTCTGCAACAAGATTTGGAACATCGCCCGACTCATTCAGGACATGGTCGACAACAACGAGTCCAAGAGCAAAGACCTCGTTATTGATAACCTCGGCGAAGACTGGATCTGCCGCGAAATTAACGCAACCAACAAAGAAATCCAGCGCCTCCTCAATAAGTATCGCTTCGCTGAAGCCGGCGATGCTATCTATGACCTCATCTGGAACAAGTACGCCGACTGGTTCATCGAAGGCGAAAAGCTTTGGAAGGATACCAACCTCCTAAAGACCACGCTCGAGCAGATTCTCATCATGCTCCACCCATTCGCGCCATTCGTTACTGAAACCATTTGGCAGACGCTCAGCTGGACTGAGGGTATGTGCATCACGCAAAAATGGCCACAGGAGCTTCCATTTGACGCCACAAGGGCCAAGAAGTTCGAAGAGCTTATACTTATCGTGTCTAACGTCAGAAGCCACTTCCAGAGCCTCCCAGGCGCTGGCAGCTATCCAATCACTTTCTACGACGATAAGCTCGTCTACGAAAACCAGCTTCTTCTTCAGCACTACACCAAGGCTCCAGGCGTCCCACAAATCAAGCCAGAAGACGCCAAGGGTCTCCACCTCGCTATCGCCGGTCACCCAAACATCTATCTCGAGATACCAGAAGAAATTCACGCTAAGTACAAGAAGAACCTCGAGGATCGCATCCTCAAGCTCGGCCAGGAAATCAACACGCTCGAAGCTCGCCTCCGCAATCCAAACTACGTAGAGAAGGCGCCAAAAGAGCTCGTCGACGAAACCAAGTCTCAGCTTGAAACCAAGCAAAAACTCCTCGACGACATGAAGGCCGAATTCGAACTCGTCTAGCCAAAAACCGACGACAAGAGAGCAGGGCAACACCTGCTCTCTTTGCTTGCCCTTGACAAATTAGCAATTCTGTGCTAATATATCCACGATACCTTTCACTCATACCTTTATTACTCAGAAAGGGGGTGGTTATATGAGTGAAATCTATAGCATTCTTGCAGAGAAAGACAGACCATATGAATGGGCTTACGAAGAAATGACAACTTACTTCAAGAGTCCCGAGAAATACTGGGTTGTTGGCCTAGATAAACTAGCGTCTAAGCCAAACGTCCACATCTCAATCTTCCACCGCGGAGGAAATTTTCCTGACATTTGGCGCGTTTACTGGAGTGATAGCGATGCCGTAAGATACGACATTCTCGCAAACTACGAGCAGCTCAAAGCAGCTCACCCAGAAATCGTGACAATGCTTGAGGCTAACGGAATAGCCGCTTACACAACGGAGGTGGAAAGAAGAAATAGATTCAAAAGTCTTTACGGCCGCAAAGCGCCATACTATGCGCCACTGTCGCCAATCAAAATCGTTAAGTCTGTCTAATCATTACTCAACCCCCGTCGCATGACGGGGGTTTTCTTTGCCTCTTGACAAAATGCTTAAGTTTTGCTATATTAAGGTGCAGTTGGGTATCACAAAAACAAAAACCAAACAAAAAAGGAGACATTCAGAATGTCAGAAGAAATCATTAACAACAACCAAGCAGAAGACGAATACACCCAGCGTTGGGATGAAATCGCAAAAGATAGCGAATGGTTGCAGCAGCAGGCTGAAATCGCAAAGAAAAAAGGCGATGAAGCAACTCTCCAAAAGATTGGTAAATACATAAAACAGAACGAAGAAATCATGGCTTCTATTCTTGACGCCATCGATGAAGACGACGCCAAAGCCGCTGAAGCAGCTGGCGCAACCGTCATCGAAGCAACCGATACCGCAAGCGAAGAAAAGAAAGCTGACGCTCATGTTTACGAGCGTACCCTCCAGAACCCTGACGGCTCTATTACTCATATTACCGCCGAAACTCAGGAAGAGCTTAACGACAAGATCAAAGAGCAGGCAGAAGCAAACCGCGAAGCTTTCTCTCGCTACTAATCCATCATTCAGAGATTAAAAAAAGAGCAGCAAAAGCTGCTCTTTTTAGCGTCGCTAGAAAGCTAGCTTGGCTTGAATCTCTTTAAATTCATCCTCAGTTAGGCTGAGCGTGCGACCATATTCCCAGGTCTCATCCATTGGCATTAGGTGAACATGTGCGTGTGGCACGTCCGTGCCAACTACCTTCATCACTACGCGACGTCCGGAAACCTCTTCCATGTGCGCCGCAACTTTTTTGACGCTCGCCCAGAGTGCATGATAATCCTCGTCGGGAAGCTCATAAATCTTATCGACCTCAAGCTTAGGCACCACTAGAGTATGGCCTTTGCTTTCAGGATTAATATCCAAAAACGCATAGGTCTTATCATCTTCGTAAATCTTATAGGATGGGATTTCTCCCGCAATAATCTTAGAAAAAATACTTGCCATAAAAACTCCTTTTCTCCATTTTAGCAAAAGAGCAGAGCATAAAAAATGGGAGCTCGAAATGAGCTCCCAAAAATCATGATGCTTCTTCCGCCTCGGAATCTTCTTCGGACTCAAATCTTACGTCGTCGTAAAACAGCTTCAGGACTATCCCAGCCTGAGGGTCTTTTGCGATCAGCGCACGCGTAGCATTACCGCGCAGCCCTCTAGGAATAATGATTCGACACTTTTCGTCAGTGCTACGAATACCACATTCTGGTATATCCTTATCCAACTCAAGATAAGCCTTGATATGAATAAGGGTATAATCCGAATCTTCTACCCAGACAACGACTTGAGTTTTCGGCCCAAAATACGGCCACAAACTAAACCTACCCTGCTTATCGATCTGTTTTCCGCTATAGAATTTCATGATTAGCACCTCCTAAAGAACAACTAGTAATTGCAAACTAGGTAATACTCATATTATAAAATGTTCTCGCCAAAAAAGCAAGAAAAAGCCGGGATTGCTCCCAGCTTAAAGTGTTTTAGCGGTCTTCGGTCCGCCAATTATTGGTCGAACCAATCGCAATCTATTACCTTGCCAAACCTGTCGCGTTGCCACAATGATATCTGACGACAACAGTCGCCCACTTCCTCATCGTTCAACCCTTCAAGCATGTCTGTTGCAATTGGTGTGTCGACACAAATCTTGTTTCCTTTCAAGACATAAAGCTCCCACAATTCGTCATCTCTTCCGTAAGTATAATGATCTTTGACGATTAAAGCGCCGTATCCGTTCGGATAGTACACTTCGTAATGCAAAGCCGGATACATAACGGAATCCTTTGCTTCCATGCGGAATCTAATAGCCTCAGATGTAATTGCCGCCCAACGGTCCGAAGACAACAGAGTTATATTTTTCATTGAATCACCCCCCGCAATGCTAATTAACTCTTATTTGAACCTTGTTTATGATGTCCTTAGTTTAACATTTTTCACTCATTTTGTCAATATGCACAAACACAGCGGCTTACATAACAGGGGCAAAATATACTAAAATTTTTGTCAAAATCCGTAGACAAAAAATAACAGCCCTTTCGGACTGCGATCTTTTTGTGCTTTAGCGCACTCACGAGTCATTTCATGACTCGTGGCGGAAGCGAGAGGATTCGAACCTCCGAGACATTGCTGCCCACACGATTTCGAGTCGTGCGCCTTCAACCACTCGGCCACGCTTCCACCTCTTATTTTAACATAAATTACCCCCATAGTTGCCTGGTGGTATAAAATAAAACCATGGAACAGCCAGAAAACACAAACCAACCGACAAACATAGCAGCAGAGCAGCCAGGCGCTAGCGCTGCCACTGCACAAACAAGCGCCACAGGGCAGCAAAACGCCAAATATCAAAAACCGCTCACAAAAGAACAGGCCATCAAAGCCGCCATCCTCGGCATCTTCTTCGGCTCCTTCGGCATACACGACTTCATGATGCGAAAACCGCTACTAGGCATCATTCATATCGTACTATCAATATCTGGCCTCGTCGCAATGACCGTGCTCATACCGATAATGTTCTTCGACGCCTTCAAATGTGGCACGGGCACTATCGCCGAATGCCCAGGCTTGGGTATCGGAATGACCGACGAGCAAATGGAGGCTGTTATTATAGTGCCTTTCAATATCTCCATCATCATGGCCATCATCGAAGTAATCGTCCTCTTTGCAACTGCGTCCAAATACCCTAGCGAAAAATCGATTAACACACAGCAGCAATAGGACAACAAAAAACACCTCATCAAAAGAGGTGTTTTTTGTTAGATTTCAAAATTCATGGTATGCCCGATACGATTCGAACGTACGACCTTTAGCTCCGCAAGCTAACGCTCTATCCAGCTGAGCTACGGGCACATATCAAAGAAATCTAAATTGTGGATACATATACGCCAGTGAGTATTTTGCAAGCAAAACGCCCAAAGGACGTATATTTCCACCGTTCAAAGATTAAACGAACGTCGCGCTCAGCTCGCACCAAACGTGATAAACGATATTATAGCACATTTTTTCAAGAGATGGTATACTATTTTTATGGCAGACAAGCAGAAGAAATCCGGACTCAAACCAAAACTTCAAAAAGCCAAGGCAAAATTCTTTAAAACTTACTACAGCAACCCTGCAAAAGATTTGAAGATTATTGCTATTACTGGCACCAATGGGCGGGATGTAACTGCGCACTTTGTGCAAGAAATTATTAAGCAGCGCGATAATCGCGTCGGTCTCATCGTTGATCCACAATCAACTTCTGACCTCTATAAGCAGCTATTCAAAATTTGGAAGACTGGCACCGATTATGCCGTCGTTTCCACCGATAGCCACGCGCTTGCCAATCATCTTTTCTACGGCATGCCAATTCATGCAGCCGTTATCACTGACGACATCAACGAATCCACCATTACTGGCGTAGAATCCGAAGATGCCAAAGCTATTCTTTTCAATACCAAGCCAGATTTCAGCATTCTAAACCGCGACGACGCCAACTATCGCATCTTTGTCGAATATCCAAGCAAGACCGCAACCTTCTCTTATGGCCGCGATCGTGCCGCTGACCTCAAGGTCACTCCAGGCAAAGTGTACAAGCAGGGAACCGAAGCAACCCTTACCTACAATAGCGAGCGCTTCGATGTAGCTACCTATGTCACCGACGAGAACGCATATCTCTACATGGCAGCTGCCGCTACGACCGCCTTCGCTCTCGGCTTCCGTTCCGACGCTATCGTTGACGGTATTGCAAATTACGAACCAAAAGAAACTAAAACAACTAAATGATTAATCAAAAACTCCTAGTATCGGGTGCAGAATTTTTTGCAGACGATTACGAAATTAACCCATATTACAACAAAGACAAAATTGACGTTAGAAAAGCTTGCGCTGAACACGCCGCAATCGTTGACTGCTTCAAAAAAGCTGGCATCGAAATTGAGCAGGTAGCCGCTCCGGAAGGCTGCCAAGACGGCGTCTATACCGCAAACTGGGCCCTCGTCAAAGACGGCGTTGCTGTTATGTCTCGTCTTCCAGAAGCTCGCAAAGGCGAAGAGCCTTACGCCAAAGCTCAGCTCGAAGCCCGCGGCATCAAATGCATCAAAGTCCCAGACAATCTGCTTTTCTCAGGGCAGGGCGACTCGCTCCGCTGCGGCAACTATCTGTTTGCTGGCTCCGGCTACCGTTCCGACAAAGCCGCTCAGGCTTTTGCTGCCAAAACTCTCGGCCTCACTTTAATTCAGCTCCATACCAAGCCTCAGCTCAACGAAGATGGCACCGAGCATATTAATCCGTTCACTAATCACGCTGACAGTTTCTGGTATGATCTTGACCTTGCGCTCTCTATTATCGACGAGCACACTATCGCCTACTGTCCACAAGCCTTCGATGACGCATCCCGCGCTCAAATCGAAGCTCTCACCGACCTCGATAAGATTATCGTCGATTTCAACGAATGCACCCACGGCTTCGCTTGCAATCTTGTCAGTACTGGCAAACACGTCATCATGTCCAACAAGGCACCAAAACTTCAGGCCGAACTTGAAGCTCGCGGCCTCACTTGTCTCACCCCAGACGTTACCGAACTTAAAAAGGGCGGCGGCTATATTCGTTGCGTCAGCCTCTGGCTAAACTAGTCTTTTTAAGATATAATTAAGTTAACATAAGCATAAAAGGAGTTATTTTAATGGAACAAAGTGTTCTTAATAGTGCACCTGCCGCTCCTGCAGCAGCACCAGCAGGCGCCCCAGCACCAAAGAAATCTAACGCAGGTTTGATCGTTGCAATCATCGTTGCAGCTCTTATCCTCGTTGGTGGCGCAATCGCAGCCGTTCTTATCATTTCCAACAACAGTGGTAAGAAAGACGACGAAACCAGCAAGCAGGAGTCCAAGAAGGACGACAAAAAAGACGACAAGTCCGACGACAAAGATGAAGACGACGAGGACGAGGATGAAGACGAAGATGAGGATGAAGACGAGGACGAAGACGAAGATGACGACCTCAGCGAAACCGCATACTCTTACACTTCTAACGACGCTTACTTCGTAAAAATCAACGGCAAGAAGTACAACTTCAATAACACTATCTCTGATGTTGAAAAATCTGGCTTCAAGCTCAGCTCTGCAGCAAAAGAGAAAACCGTTAAATCTGGTCAATACCTCATCCTTATCGGTGGCGGCACCAGACTCACCAACGGCGATGCTGGTATCGGCTTCACCCCATACAATGATGGCGACAGCACTGTTTCCGTAGCTAACGCAAAGCTCGGCCAGGTCGACGTTACCGACACTAGCCTCGCATCCGCAAAGGCAACCCTCAAGAAAATCACCTTCAACGGTGGCATCCACCTCGGTTCTACCGTTGCTCAGCTCAAGAAAGCCTTCGGTGAACCAACCAAGTTGGATCAGGCTTCCTACGGTGATACTTACGAATACAAAGCAAGCACCTACAAGAAGTTCACCATCAAGGTTAAAGACGGTGTAGTCAGCGAGATTTCCTGGACTAACTACGGCAAATTCGCTAACTAATTAGCCAACAAAAATATCTCCCTCACGGGAGATATTTTTTTATTTCTTTAATTTAGCGAGCGCTTTCTTAATCTCGTCTAATTCGTAATAGGCGTCTGCACCGTGCGCACGTTCAATCGTCTTCTCGTTGCCTTTGCCAAGAAACATTACCGTGTCGCCTTTCTTTGCCATCTTGCAGACTTCGAAGATTGCAGTTGGTCTGTCGAGAATCTTAATCAAATCTTTGCCGTCTTTCTTGCCGCTTTCGCGTGCGCCCTCGGCAATCATCTCAAGAATCTCTTCACCTGGCGTATCGCGGTCGTCCTCCTCTGTAAGTACTACGATATCCGCATATTTACCAGCAATTGCGCCCATTGGCTTGCGCTTGGATGGGTCGCGACGGCCACCAGCCGAGCCAAACATCACAATCAAACGACCTTCCGTTGCCTTCTTCATATCTGGCAACAACTTCTCGAATGCATCTGGCGTATGCGCATAATCCATAATTGCCGTGAAGGCCTGACCTTCGTCAATCTTCACCATACGGCCTTCCACCTCAGTGAGTGCAAAGATACCGTCTGCGATTTCCTTATCCGACAAACCCAAACGACGGCCAACCGCCACGCAGGCAAGGGAATTAGAAACGTTAAACTGGCCAGCAATCTGCGTTTTAATCTTCAAACCATCAGAGGTAACATACTCGACGCCATCCGGACGAAGCTTAACTTTCTCTGCCTTCAAATCGCCATACTTAATACCGTAAGTCGTATGCTTCTCAACATCACTCTCAAAGAAACCGGCCGAAGGATCATCCGCATTAATAATGCCAAACTTCGCCTTCTTGAATAGTTTGCGCTTTGCGTCACGATAACGCTCAAAGGTTTTATGATAGTCCAAATGCTCATGCGTAACATTCGTCATTACAGCAATATCAATCGGGATACCAAGGTCACGATGCTGCGAGAGAGCATGGCTCGTAATTTCGAGCACAAGATATTCAGCGCCCGCATCCGCAATCTTCTTGATACGCTCGTTCAAAAGCTTCACATCGACAGTCGTCATATGTTCCATCTGCTCATGGATTTCATCGACACCCCAACCAACCGTCGTCATTACGCCCGCCTTACGACCAGCATTATTCAACATCTTCCAAACCATGAAAGAAGTCGTCGTCTTACCGTTCGTACCGGTAATACCAATTACAGTCATGCGCTTGCCAGGGAAGCCCTTAGCTGCACCAAATAAGGCAGCCTTACCGATATGGTAAGGAATTACCAAAGAATCATAAAATGGAATTTTCTCTTTAATACCCATACTAATAATTTTATCACTAGTACAGGAATAATCTAGCGACCGCCGTCAGAACGACCCATTTCCTCTTCAAAAGCGCGACAAACGTTTATGTCAGTTTCTATTGGGACCTGTTTTGGATCGAGGCCATAAGAAGCAATCATTTCTTCTACCTCAGTTCTTGCAGCACTAATAGCGTTCTGGTCGTCGCACTTTGCGTCGACGCCAAGAGACAATTTCGCCTGATTATTTATCTGGCGTAGGACATACTTTTGCACGCCATTCACGACTTTGCGATAAGGCAATTTATCTTTAAAGTTCGAATCGATTGAAGAGTAGAAATTCGTACCGATACAGAATGTCTCTGGATATTTTGCATCTGCTGCAGACGTGCATTTAAGATCCACATGATAGACCTCGCTCGTATCATGCCATAAGCTGACCGCATACGAAGCCTTAATATTCTCTACGTCGATAATGAACTCAACTGTCGTAGTCTTACCAGCCTTCTTCTCGGCATAGGTCGACTCACGCACTCTTACGTCTAGTCTCTCATTATCGTTGACTTTATAATTATCACGAGCAACTCTTCTTACGACCTGCTTTACGTTGTCGAAATCTTTTTTGCTAACGACGCCTTCTTTATTTTCTTTCTTAACCGACCCCTCATTCATAATGTCGACTTTATAGTCTGGCGCCAATATAGACGACAAAATCATACTAGCAACAACTATCAGCAAGACACCACAAGCGACTAGAGCCAAAAGCGCGTATCTTCTTTTTAGAGAAACATCATTATTCTGCATTCATGCCTCCTCCCAAAATACCATCCGTGTACGCATAAGTATACGGAGATTGCGACCAAGTCGACAATGAATACTCATTAGCCTGAGCTGGCCAGTGCGGACAACCCGCTTCACCAATAATAATCTTGTCATTGTCTTTATCGATGCCTAGCACTACGCCAGTATGTGTCGCGGTACTAAATATCGCATATAGCTTCGGTGTATGTCCACCATCTGTAAATCCTTGTCCGCTAGATATTAATGTCGATACCACAGCACCACCATCTGGCAAACCACTAGGGAAGCGCGCTTTTGTATATCTATGAATGAAGTACAGCGAGAACTCCACGCAGTTTGTCAAAGTACCACAAGAATCCGGGAAATCATTCGCCTTAATTTGCCACGGGTCATCCACTTGCGGATCCGGCAAATTAGCATAAATCTTCATAAACTCGGCAGCTTCTTCAAGCGTCATGCCACCAGCTGGCAAGTCGCCAGTGTTATTACAAGTGACAACACCTGAACCAGAATCTGAACCAGAAAGCTTTTCCCAAAGCTGGTTCATAACTTCAATCGTCCAAGTATCACTCTTCGCATTCGTACCGTTGTAGTTATCAATATGAAGGTGAGACTGCGTCCCCTGAGCACACTGCGGAGCACCAACCTTTGCGATAATATCGCCAGCCTTAACTGTGTCGCCAGCAGAAACTGTAATTGCCGATAAGTCTAGGTGGCCTAGCCAATAGTGGTTTCCATCATCGCCATCAATACTAATCTGACCACATTTATCCCACCAGCTTTCATCGACGCCATTATGATACTCACCAGCATGAGTGACTTTACCGTCCGTAAATGCCGCCACTGAAGCACCGGCAGAATAATACATCATATCTGAGTCAGTGCCGCCATATTCGGTCGCTTTACTACCAGATACCATCTCCATCCTAATACCCATATCAAGCGCATGGTAATCATGGTGACAGTTAAAGCCCGGGCATGGCAAACCAGACAAAACGCTCTGACCAGCGCCATCGTCGCTGCTGTTTGGTTGCAAATAGTTCGACTGCGTTGCGCTCACGAGAGGGAAGGCATAGGTATGACCTTCAACCGTCGTAGTAACTGCAGAACCTTCATAATCACAACAGGCGTTAGAGCTAGAGCCCTTATTCGAGTTGCCTTTAGGTGGGTTTGATTCATAATAGCCAAAAGGATCGCCGGTCTGTGCCTTTGGATCAGCCCAATCCCAGAAGATATACTCAGCATTATCCGAGAAACCTTGCTGCTTCAAAACAGTCACGCCTCTCTTAAACTGGCTCTTATCGCTCATATCAATCTCTACGCCATCATTGAATGCAGAGCCGATACCTGCCGTACAAGCACCACCATAGAAGCAGTCGTGCTCAATAACCTCTGGTGGTAGTGTGCGGTTGCCATTTACGAGCACGTCTTTAGTCGCTGCCGAATATGCTGCGTTATCGTAGCTCTCGTTATATGCCGCCCCAGTGCTAGAAGCAAACCAGCCGCCATCTTTAATATAGGTAATCAATGCATCGCCATCACCAGCGTCGCTTGCATGATTCTTCTCAAACAAGTTCGCCATCAACGACACCTCAGTCTTGATACTATCTACCGAACCGCCGTTCTCATTGTTAGCCATTGCGGCAATACCGTTGATTTGGCCATCTGTAAGAAGATACTTTGTACCATCCCAAAGCTCGCTCGAGCCACCAGTACCATCCTTTGGGTCGCAGCACTCATCAGCGGTCATCGCAGTCGTATTCGAATTAATCGTATTAATAAAGGTCTCAAAATAAGTTTTTGCAGCAGCTTCATCCTTCTCGTGAACGCCATCGGAGCCCAATAGCTCGCTAGCCTTTCCGCTTACGACGCTATGCCAGTCTGCCAGCAACACATTAGATTTGCTATCGGCCGCATTTTTAACATTCGTATTGAAGTGATTATGCGCATCATCGTCATAATCCGAACTGGTCGTATATGCCGTCATCAGAACGACTATCTTTGCACCGGCGCTCGTAGCATCATCTATAACCGTATTTATCTGGTCCGTAGTAACACTCCAGTCATTCGTACCTAAGGCGAATACTAAAATATCCCTCACGCCAGAGCCAGATTTCAACTCCGACAAGATATTCATACCACTCTTGTCGCCACTACCGGACGGCTCATCGTGGTTAAATGCTTTACCGGATTCCGCATAAATCTCTGCACTTGGCAACAAAGTTTCAAGCGTAGATTTCCAAATTGCCGTTAGGGAATCACCAATCCAAGTCACGTTACTACCATCAGTAACCGAAACACCACCAACGCCGCTCGTTGGCGTGCCGCTACCAGCGTATTTATCATACATTTCGCGCGCATGATCCCTACGTCCGCTCGCGCCCTGATAAAGCATAGAACCGTGGTATATTGGATCATCGGTATAATAAACTAGCGCATCGGAACCGTTTATGGCACGTTCAAAATGTACAAGGAATACCTCGGCGGCATATTCTGGCTCATGTGCATCACCAGCTTTTTTCTTAATAATATCCTGCCACCCCTCAGCATTATTCTCCATCATATAATCCATTTCGATCTGGATTAAACGATCCTTGTCTGCATCTGGGATACTATCATCTCCGCCTGGGCCACCGTAAGTTGCAACATCAATATACTTATCGAGACCTTCCGCCTCAAGCTTAGTTCTCAAACCAGGGTTATACCCCCAGTTAAACTGGAACAAACCCCAGTAGCTATTATTTGAAGCTGCCGCGACGTTGAACGCATAAGACTCGACATAAGAGTTGCCTAGAATACCGGCCGCCTGTGCATCACTAAAACCTTTACCGATAAGATAGTTCCACATTTTTTCTGGCGTATCATTACCAGCCAAAGTCGTGTTACTACCGCTACCGTTACCGTCACAGTCTTCAGGGTCGTAGAACATAATTCTATTAGCTGAAAACTTATCAATAAACGTCCTTTCTCCCACTTCTGCCGCTACTACCGGCAAATTTGCCGAAAAAGCCACCATAATCGATGAAAGAACGACCGAAAAAACCTTTTTTAAACCACTCCTAAAAGTCATATATCACCTCAAATTGTTCTAATTTATAACCTAATTCTTCAATCATCTTCTTAGCAGCATTAATGATAGCAGTTTTGTTGTCGCCGTTAGAACGAATCGTAATGCAGAAAGCCATCTTGCATCTCGAATCGTTAGTACCATTTGATACTGCTACCTCGGCAGAGTTAATTCGCGCATTTTTCTTATCCGAATTCATATTAACCAGTTTCTTAACAGGGAGCTTACTGTCGATCGCCATAAGCCATCTATAGTGCTCAACAAAATCTTTTACCTCTTGTTCGTCTATATGCGACAAGATGTTAATGTCTACTGCGCTACGCCTGAAATAATCAAGCCCTTCGTAGTTAGTGATATAGCTATAAAATACCGTAGTAGTGCCATAGCCAACCTTTACGTGCTCTGTCTTACTGTCAAAATTTTCCTTGCTAATCTCAACGTCGTACTCGCCAGCAGGGATTTCATATACACCATTCGTGTACTCGTTTCCGTCAATAACTATCTTTGCATCATTTGGCGCTACGTTAATGCTCAAAAAAGTCTTACCAGTACTAGCATTGATGTTGCCAAAAATTAACATCAAAACAATCGCGACAACACAAGCAATGCTCAAAATGCCAGCAATCTTAATAATCCTATTCTCACGCCCATCTATAAAAGAAAGGACCCTATCTCCAAACATACTACTTAAATTTTAGCATAAACGTGTTATATTTAGGCTTCATTTTTCTTAATTATCATATTAAACTAGTATCTATATCTTGTACCTTAAGGAGGTGGTCATATGACTGTCAGAAAAATATTCCGCTGGATCTTGCTGACACTCTGGTTTATTTTCGTCATTTTCCTATCCTGTCAATCAGGCGACGACAGTGGCGGATTATCCCACTGGCTCGCAAGTCACATCTTCGGTATTCAAGGTGAAGAATTTCATGCTATCCTGCGCTCATTCGCGCACATCGGCATCCATTTCGTCCTTGCCGTCCTGATGTATCTCGCGGCTTATTATAGTTACGATAACCCACGCACTTTCGCGACTATCATCGGCCTCATCGTTGCCATTAGTGATGAATTGCTTCAGTTTTATATCCCCGGTCGCTATCCGGAACTCATCGATATCATCTACAATGTCATCGGAATACTTACTGGAGTACTTCTTTGCGCTATGATTGCACCTAGGAAAGTCCGTCCTCAGTTTTGAGGGCGGCTTTTTAATCTTTTGCTATAATTAATCTAGAATATTTAGGGAGTAATTCATGAGTAAATTCGACGAGCAGTACCTAGACCTCTGCGAGCGTATTCTTAAGCATGGCGAGCGCATCGTTAACTATGCTTCTACCGACAAACGTAAAGATAACGGCGCTAAAAGCAACATTCCAGATCATGCCGCCCAGGGCGCACTTCAGTCTGCTACAATTCGTCTTCCTCATCAGATTCTCCAATTTGATTTATCTGAAGAATTTCCAATCCTTACTACTAAATTTGTCGCCTTCAAGACGGCTGTTCTTGAAATGCTTTGGATCTATCAACAGCAGAGCAACGATGTTCGCTGGCTTCATGACCGCGGCATCAAGATTTGGGACGAGTGGGAAATCCCAGAAGACGGTAAATATCAGGGTCGAGAATGGGATCCAAAAGAATTCGCTCATACTATTGGCACCGCTTACGGCTGGATCGTGAAGCGCTACCAGCTCACTCAGAGCCTCATCGAAACTCTCAAAACCAACCCTGGCAACCGCCGCATGATTATGTCTCTCTGGCAGAACGAATGGCTTCCAACTGCTGCGCTCCCTAGCTGCGTTTGGAACACTCAGTGGCATGTCAGCAAGGCTGACAGCAAAAAGCCTCGTCTCAACATGATGGTCACCGTCCGCTCTAACGACGTTCCGCTCGGTATGCCGTTCAACGTCGCCCAGTATGCTGTTCTTTGCCACCTTATCGCACAATGCGTCGGCATGGAAGCAGGCCAGATGACCTACGTCATCAACGACGCTCATATTTATGAAAACCAGATTGACGGCATAAAAGAACAGCTCCGCCGCCGCGACGAAAAGCTCGCCAAAGACGGCAAACTCTTTGATGCACCAAAACTCTGGATTAACCCAGACATCAAAGACTTCTTTAAATTCGATAGCTCTAAAGAGCTCAAAGATATTAAACTAATCGATTACGAACATCAGGGCGTAATCAAAATGGAAGTAACCGCCTAATGAGTTTTTCACTAATCGCTGCTGTCGGCCAAAATAATGAACTTGGAAAAAAGGGCGGCCTCGTCTTCAAAATCCCTGGCGATCTTAAATTTTTCAAAGAAACCACTCTTGGCCACCCAGTTTTTATGGGTCTCAACACCTGGCGCAGTCTTCCAGGCAAACTGCCGAAGCGCGAGCACTACGTCTTAACGATGGACGCTAAAGATGTTCCAGAAGACCTCCACGCCGTCACTGATCTCGACGCTTTTATTGCCGAACATAAGGATGAAGCAGAGGAATACTTCGTCATCGGCGGCGGCATGGTCTACAAACAAATGCTTCCACACTGCAGCAAACTCTATCTCACCGAAGTAAATGCCAGCGACGACGAAGCTGACACTTTCTTCCCAGAGTTCGATAAATCTAAATATGTCGAGACCGTTCTAGGCCACGGCGAAGACGACGGGATTACTTATGATCACGTCCTCTACGAAAGGAAATAGCATGGCAAAGCGCATTACCTGGATCGTCAACAATATCACCCTCATCGGCGGCATCGAACGCGTCGTCTGCAACCTTTCTAATTTCTTCCAACAGAACGGCTATAAAGTCCGCATCGTTTCACTCAATAGTACTCACGGTACTCCTCATTTTGAACTTAACCCAAAGGTTTCTATCGAGCACCTCGGCTATCCAGTCAGCCAAATCCTCAACCGCAAGCAGCTCAAAGATTTTCTCGGTAACTTCCTAAAAGACGAAACTGACCTTAGTGATATTCTCATTACTTGCCACCCATGGATTGCTATGCCAATCTTGCAACAAAAGAATCTCTATAAAGGCAAGATTATCTGCACCGAACACTCTACTTGGGAATCTTATAGCCGCATTCGTCGCGTCCTAAACTCTCTCTATTATCGTAAAGCCGACCAGCTTGTCGTCCTCACCGAGAATGCACAAAGAATCTACCAAAAGCACGGCGTTAAAAACCCAGTCGTCATCCCGAATATTATTACTTATTTCCCAAAAACTGTCGCTCCGCTCGATAGCAAAGAGCTTATCTCTGGTGGTCGCCTTACTGCTATTAAGGGTTTCGATCGCCTCATTCAAGCCATTGCATTAATTAAAGACGACTTTGCACCTTGGCATCTCACTATCTATGGTGACGGGGAAGAACACGACCGTCTCGTCGACCTTATCCACCAGAACCATCTTGAAGAACTTGTTTCTATTGAACATTTTACCGACGAGCTCCAGAAAAAACTTCATGCCGCTGCTGGCTTCATTATTTCTTCTCGCGGTGAAGCCTTCCCGATGGTCGCACTCGAAGCTCTCGCTAATGGCCTTCCGGTAATTAGCTATGATATTCCGTCTCTTCGCGAAATCGACGGTTGCACCAAGACACTTATTATCGCTAAGCAAGGCGACGTCGCAGATCTAGCCGCCAAGATCAAGCGCTACATTTCCGCCGAAAGCCATCAAAAACGCGGCGAAGCTTCCAGGAAACTTGCCGCTAACTACTCGCTCGAAAAAGTCGGCGAAAAATGGCTTACTTTAATCGGCTCTTAGCCGTCATCATCTTCGCAGTAAACACTGGACCAAATCTTAAAGCCGTTGCAATCAAACGCTGACGCTTGGTTGAGCGCTTATCATTCAAAATCTTTTTGCGCGTCTTCTTCAAAATGTCGCAAACCGTCTTATATTCCGCTTCAAACTCTTTCGTGCCCTTAGAGAGCACAATCAGCTCACAGATAAAATACGCCTCCATAAATACACGTGCCATTGAATAGAAGCTGTTTTCTTCCGCATCAATCTTCTTCACTGCAACCAGACTGCCCATACGCTCAGTCGAAAACTTCGTCGACAAACTATTTTTTGCCTCAATATACGAATAGAGCACCGATTCATTCGCAATTACTTTCGTCGCATGTTTAAACACGCGATAATTGAAATACAAATCCTCAGCTACAGCAACATTCGGCATACGCGTTTTGCCAACCACTTTTCTCGCAAACATCTTCGCAACTGGACCGTTATCAATCTTCATCTGAAGCAGGGCATTAATTGCCTCGCCGCCGCACATAACCTCAGATTTATCCGAAAGCTTCTCAAAATCTTCAGTCTTATTGCGCGCATATTTCGTACAAACTACGTCCGCATCATTCTCGATCATCAGCTCGCGCATTTTCTTTAAATAGTTAGGCGCAATCACATCGTCTGCATCAACAAAACAAATAAACTCACCTTCGGCTTTATCAATACCAAGATTACGCGCTGCCGCTGCGCCGCCATTCTTCGTCGTAATTACTCGGAAATTCTTCTCGCTCTGGCAGATTTCCTTCAGAATTTCGCCAGACTTATCCGTAGAGCCATCGTTGATAAAGACAGCCTCAAAGTCTTTATCAATCTGCACCAATAAAGCTTTCGCTAGACGCTTTAATGTTTTTTCAGCGTTATATACCGGAATAATTACAGATATCTTAGACATTTTTTCTTCTAACTTTATTAATGAAAAACTTCAAGTTATCGTTCTTAGCAAAGCAAACTAACATTAATAAGTTTGGAATTACGAGCACGATTGCGATATTTGCGACCACTAGTGGAATTCCCGTTAAACCCATCGCACCAGTAATTGCGCGAGAAGCAAAGAGAGAAACAACACAAATTACTGCCGCCAAGAGCGCTAAGCCGACCGTCTCAAATATATACTTTTTGTAGCTACCGCCAAATAGCTTCTTATACACAAACTTTGGATAACTATAAACATACAGCACGAGACCACTCAAAATAGTACCCAAGAATACGCCTGGCAGGCCCATAATCTGCACTAAGACTACGCTTGCGACGATATTAATCGCAGACTCAATCAACGGCACAAAACGATCCTCATAGAAGATGCCTGCCGCTTCCTTGAATACGCCATACGAAGTACGCATCATTGTCATGTGCGAGTTAATTGCCAAAACTATCAAAACTTCGAAGCTAAGCAAGAAGTCTGTACCTAGCCATACCGACACGAAGCTATCCATCACGATGATGAACCCAGCTGCGCCGAGGGTAGCGAGCCAGAAATTCATAAACCTAATTTTACGGAAAATGCCGAATTGCTTCTTCTTGTCATTCTCGACCAAAAGGTTACCGACACTTGCCATTGTCGCTGTAATTATCTGATAAATCACGCCTTGAACCGAATTGATAATCATATAGTAGCTAGCGTAAAGACCGTTGATAAACAAACCAAGGAAAGTCGTGATGATGATATTGTCCGTACCGAGCACAACAAAACTTGCGACTTTATGATAAATAAGACCTTTAACTTTCTTAGCAATGTCTTTGCGAATCTTCTTAGATAGGGCAGGCGGATTTGGCTCCTTGATATAAGGAAACATTTTTCCAGCAATCGTATTCAAAACTACGTTTTGCAAGATGCGCAAAGCTAATTTTACCAACAAATATAGGTAGTAATTCTTCGTAATAAACAGCACGAGCATCTGTAAAGACGAGAGCAGAATAATATAAATCAAACCTACGAAATCGATAATATAGTTCTGCTGAGCGACGAAAATAATACTTCGCTTATAGCCTAGATAGTAAGAAAACACGATGTCAGCAAGCGAGATTGCAAAGATGATTTGGACGCTAACGCCCAAACTTTGTTCACCAACTATCTCCGGCGTAAATGGCAATATCGCTAGACCAAGAACTAATACAATTAAACCAATGATTGCATAGCATCTCTTATAAAACGCCATCAACGCCCGGACGGTCGTTTCATCATCCTCAGCCATCGGCTTATACATACTGAAGATGATTGCATTGCCAATGCCAAGTTCCGCCACTGCTAATGCCGACAAAATATTCGCAAAGAGGCTATTAAGGCCCATGTATTCAGCGCCAAGAATATGCAAGAAAATGCGCTGCGTGAAAAAGCCAATCGCAATTGTAGCGATATTCAAAATAACCGCCATCACCATATTGCGCGCGGTATTTTTAGTCCTACTCCGCTTCTTCATATCTGTTATATTATACCATAAGCCGCCCTCCAGCAGGGCAGCGCGCCCGCTAGGCGCTTAAGCGTTTCTTAATTTTATCGATGATTTTATCATCAACACTCGCGTCGAATTTTCGCGCAAAACACATTTCGCTTTTCATGAGCATATCAAAATCTTCAAGTCTAAAAGTATACGGAGCACCTCTCGTCCAATCGATTTCTCTCATACAACAGGTATTATCCCAACCATATTTCTTACCGTCATCAGCATGATGAAATACATTTTTCATAAATGGCGATCCGACCAATAGAGTATGCAAAAATACCTCATCGCAACACCACGTCTTACGAAATACGCGCTTCACCCACTCTTCTTTCGATACGACATAACGCGCAAAATCATCAGTAATACTGAACCAGTTCGTACCTTTCTGGAATTTTATGCCCCTGTTTCTACGGATAAACGGACGCTGAATCAAAGCAAACATACTCGTAAAGCGCGGATTCTTCCTACCGAGTTTCTCTTGGAAAGGATACCAATACTTCACGCGATAATCGTCTACGAAATCTCCTTTAAAGAATTCGACATACTCTTTGCCTTTATTCTTATCGAAGAAGACATGAATCTCTTTCTGAGTTTTGATCGGCAAATCTTCGCCAGAAATCAAATGGTAATAATCATATTTTCCAGTTTCAGTCGCCTTCTTTAGCAAAACCATCTCGGCATTAATCTGACTATATCCACCCCAAGATACATTCGTTCTCTCGCTATGAAATACGCGACTTTTCTTCGCAATTCCTTCAGTCTTCGCAGCATCATAATTATCAAGCTTCGAATCCATATGAATAAAAATGTCATTATCCTTATAATCGAGTAACTGAACTAATGTTTTGAATGTCTTATCGTTCTTATGAGCGATGATTAAGTATGCGTGTTTTGCCATCTTGCTTCAATCATATCACACTTAGCACTCGACGCTTGACAGTGCTAATTTACCGCTCTATACTAGGGGTAGAATAATTATCAGGAGGAAAATACCACATGTCTATCAAACCTCTCGCTGACCGCGTCGTCGCAAAAAAGGACGCCGCAACCAGCACTACCGCTTCAGGCATTCTTCTCGGTGAGGCAAAAGAGAAGCCAAACACCGCCACCGTCGAATCTATCGGCCCAGACGTAAAAAACATCAAGAAGGGCGACCGCATTCTTTATCGCGAGTACTCCGCTACCGAGATTAAACTCGACGGCACCGACTACCTAATCGTTAAAGAAGAAGACGTCTTAGCAACACTATAAGGAGATAAATATAAAATGGCAAAGAAAGTATTTTACGATGCTGAAGCTCGCGAGAAAGTTCTCGGCGGCGCCAAAGCACTCTATGACGCAGTTAAGGTTACCTTCGGTCCAAAAGGCCGCAACGTAGTCATCGAAAAAACCTACGGCGCTCCAACCATCACTCACGATGGTGTCACCGTCGCAGAAGCAGTCGATCTCGGCAATGACGACGAGGCGACCCTCGGTTATCAGATGGGCGCAAAACTTATTAAGACCGCTGCGCAGAAACTTAACAAGGTCGCCGGCGATGGTACCACAACCGTTACCGTTCTTACTTACAATATCCTCGCTGAAGCTAACAAACTTATTGCCGCTGGCCACAACCCAATGGATCTCCGCAAGGGTATCGAGGCTGCTGGCGCAGAAATCGTAAAGGGCATCAACGCTACCGCAGAACAAATTGAAGGCGATGACAGCAAGGTTGCTGAGGTTGCAACTATCTCCGCTGGCGACGCTGAGATTGGCAAGCTCATCGCTAACGTCATCTCCAAGATTGGCAAAGACGGCGTTGTTACTGTAGAGCAGAGCCAAGGCCTCGAGATGCAGTCCGAAATCACCGAAGGCTACACCTATGACAAGGGCTACGCATCTCCATTCTTCATTACTGATACCCAGCGCCAAGAAGCTACCTTCGAGAAACCAGAAATCCTCATTACCGACAAAAAGATTTCTGCCGTTAATGACATTGTTCCATTCCTCGAGAAAATGGCTCAGGCTGGCCACAAAGACCTCGTTATCATCGCTGAAGATGTCGAAGGTGAAGCTCTCTCTGTTCTCGTTCTCAACAAGCTCAAAGGCGTCTTCAATACACTCGTTCTCAAGGCCCCAGCCTTCGGCGAACAACGCAAAGCTATCATGGAAGATATCGCAACTCTTACCGGCGCAACCGTCGTTTCTAGCGAAAAGGGCATGAGCCTCGAAGATTGCGGTCTCGAAATCCTCGGCCAAGCTCGCAAGATTATCGCAACCAAAGATCAGACTACTATTATCAATGGCGCAGGCGACGCTCGCGAAGTTAAAGCTCGCATCGCAGACATCAAGGCTCAGGCCGAAGCTGCTATGTCCGACTATGAAACCGAGCAATTCAACAAGCGCGCTGCCGCTCTCGCTGGTCGCGTAGCCGTTATCAAAGTTGGTGGTGCTACCGAAACTGAAATCGATGAGAAGAAATATCGCGTCGATGATGCCGTTGCTGCAACCAAGGCTGCTCTCGACGAAGGCATCGTCCCAGGTGGTGGCGTCACTCTCGTCAATCTCGCAAAGGGAATTAAGGACGACAACGCTGGTGCAACTATCCTCAAAAACGCCCTCAAGGCTCCATTTACTCAGATTATGGAGAACGCTGGCCTTAACGCACAGGCTCTTCTCGCTCAGGTTGAAGCCGCTAAAGACGGTCAGGGCATCAACGTTATGACTCCAGAAAAAGGCCTCGTCGACCTCAAGAAAGCTGGCGTCGTTGATCCTGCTCGCGTCACCCGCGAAGCTGTCCAGAACGCAGTCAGCATCGCTGCTACGACTATTACTATGGGCGCTCTCATCGTCGAGCTTCCAAACAAAGACGAAGCCGCTGCTGCTGCAAGCATGGGCGGAGGCATGTACTAAAAAGCCTAAAACTAAATATCTCCCTTCGGGGAGATATTTTTTATTTCAATAAGAATCGTTTAATTTTGCTCTCATCTAGCTCAAAGAGAATACTCTCGTCATCAAACACTCTAACCTTCGTGAATCCGATTATCTGATAAAGTTCTTTCTCATAATCACTCATCGCATAGCCGAGCAAACCATGAATATAAATCTTCTGGCGCCACTTTGCCTTCACGAAGCTCGCTAACTTCTTGCGAATTATCTCCGTCATCTGTTCTTTTTCGTATTCTTTGCGCACATTTACGCTCTCGATATACACATATGCTTTGCGTCGCATCTTGAACTTCAAGATCTTATCTAGATTCACCTCACTTGGCATCTTACGTACGCGCTTCAAATGCGCATATTCTTCTGGGTCAAGGTTAAAGTAATTAATATAACCAACCAAATCATGTTTATATTTAACCGCAAAGAAGGAATCGTTATTCTTCTTATAAGCCTTCAACTGATAGTTATTATCCCAGGTATGATCTGTGCCAAAATTCTTCTCATCGAGCGCATGAACCTTCTTTAGTGTCCGCTTCGACAAATAACTATACTTCACGACACGAAGTCTCGAAATATGCATCACGCGCGAGAAACCAAAGACGAGCACGCCGATATTACAGAGCACCACTGCCGAATCACAAAGCGCGCCCACATAAGACATAATAATCACATCATAAATTGCCCAAAGCGTATTCGATACCATCGAGCAAATATTTGCCATCTTAGAATCGCGCGACGCACCAAACGAATCAATCGCGCTACCAAGAATCGGGAGTAGGGCATACCATTCTCTTACCGTCAGTAAGGCAATCACTGTATAGGCTACCAGCGATAGCCAGAAAATCAGATTATCCTTGTTGGTCTTATAGTAAAGGATGGTCTTAATCAGCTCAAAGAAACAGATAAACAAACCTGCGTCTGCGCCAAGCAGGACATAGGCGATAATATCAAAGACACAAACTGCAATCTGCGCCTTTAGGAGGTCATCAATATCCTCGCGCGTATAGCTAAAGACCAAAAAGCCCCAGCCAATCGCCGTACAAACCTGAGCCGCGATAAACATTAGCAGTTCGAAATCCATATTTCTAGTATACGCTATTTTTAGTTAAAAATACCCCCGGAGGAACAGGGGCATTTTTGCAAGATTAAGATTAGATAGTTACTGGATTTGACCGTTAGCGTCCTGCATTGGGATGCCAAGCTTGTCAATCGTATCGACGACGAAGAGAAGCGCTTCTGCCTTTTCTTTCTGATCTTCGATACCTTTAGCTGCGTTGTAAGCTGGCTCGATGCAAGCCTTATCCTCGGTCATATCGATGATTTCTTTGTAAATCTTGAACTTCTTTGCTGGCTCAATATCTACGCTCTCGATGATAGGGCGGAGATCAGAAAGTGCCATCGACTTTACGCGGTCGAGATCTGGGTCGCCGTAAACAGCCTTGCCTGCTGGCATTGCTGGAGCTGCTGGTACTTCTGGAGCTGCTGGTGCACCCAAGTCTGCTGGAGCTTCTGCTGCAGCTGCAACACTCTCAGTAACTGCTGCTACTGGGTCTGCTCCCGTTGCACCACCAGGGTTAGTAATACTATTGATTGCTTGCTGCAACTCATCTGGAGTTGCGGTATTATTTTGGTCCATTTTGCCCACCTTTTATCTAATCTTTTAATTACAATTATTTTATCACGCTTATGCCTAAATACGCAAGAAACGTACTAAGCGATCAAGCATATCGAGTTTAACTGGCTCCATTGGTAATCTTGCACCAAAGACGTCGACAATCTGCTCACCTTCAGTCTCAGGGAAGTAAACGCGCAAACGGGTGCCGAAACGCTTTTTTGGCACCAACATAATGCAGTAATGGTTGTTTTCATTCAAAACACCGAAAGATTTGAACTGGTCGAAGGTATGAAGATTATTACCTTCAGACAAACCCTTATCGGATAGGGAATAGTGAAGCATGCGTGGCGGACGCATCGTATAAGTCAACAACGCAATCGCCGCAACGATCACTAGCGCTAAGAAAGTCCATTGCTGTAAGAAAACAGCCAAGGCGCAAAGCGCAATTACAACGAGGGCAAGACCACAGTACCACCCACCGTTCTTTTTATATTCAATAAATTCGCGAGCTTCCCAGTTCACAATTACCTTATCTGCCATAGTACTTTTATTATAACACAAGCACAATCAAGCGAAAAACCATCAAAAAATGCCCTAAGCTAGAGCATCTTTTGGCGGAGGGTGAGAGATTCGAACTCTCGCACCAGCTTTCGCCAGTCTAACGATTTAGCAAACCGTCCCCTTCAGCCACTTGGGTAACCCTCCAACAATCTCTATCTTATCACAAAAACATTCTTCTTGCCAGTTGTCCATTGGCGTTTATGTAATATTTACGAAAGCTACGGCTGAGTAAAGGCAGCATTCGCCCATAACGATGGGCCGAATGACTGCCGCTATTACATAAACGCCTATGGCCAATTGGACAAAGATTATGTTTTTGTTGTATAATTAAACCATCGTTAAGGATAATTAAACAAAACTATGAAAAAATTCTTCAAAAAAGCAGGACAAGTTTTCACTGGTGCAGCAGCAGCCGTAACACTTATGGCTGGCCGCGTAATGGCAGCAGAAGCAGGCGCGGCAACTAACCCAGCTCAGGCTGGTGCAAACACCGCAAAAGGTGCCGGCATGCCAAGCGAACTCGTTGGCGTTAACGGAGTCTTCACCCGCATCACCAACACCGTTCTTTACGCAGTCGGTATCATCTCTGTTATCATGCTTATCTACGGTGGTCTTCGTTATGTTATCTCTGGCGGCGACAGCAAAAAAGTTACCGATGCGAAGAACACTATTATGTACGCTATCATCGGTCTCATCATCTCTATCCTCGCTTACGCAATCGTCAACTTCGTCATCAACGCAGTCGGCGGCGAAGCGAACGTTTAATTATCTAAAATCTTATCTACTCCTCGCAATCACCGCGATTGCGAGGTTTTTTGATCCCGCCGCTCGCATTGCCTCGCAGGCCGCCAGCATCGAGCTACCCGTCGTCCAAACGTCATCAACAAGCAAATATCTCTTATTCGGCTCGACGCCTACCGCTCCATAAGCCTCCGCGGCTTGCTTCCGCCGCGTCTCCATATCTGCGCCCACCTGCACGCTATTATTCATACGAATCAGCGCCCGCTCCACTGGCAAACCGGTTTTTCTACAGATTAACCCGATATGATCAAAACCGCGCTCTCGAATATGTCGTCTAATCGTCGGCAACGGCACCAAAACCCATCCATCGCCAATTGCATAACTTAATAGTACCGCCAGTTCAAAACTCGCAGCCCGCACTGAGCTATATTTATATATTTCAACTAATCTTCGTAATAGTCCTTCGCGTTCACCTATGCAAAACTGCTCATTAAAGGGGAGGGAACAAGAAGTACATTTATCATCCTTCAGTCAGGCCCCGCAAACCAAGCATTTTCGCTCACGCTTACCAATGATGTATTTTTTACAACATTTACATAGTATTCCACCGACTTTTCCACAGCCAATACAGATGTGTGGACAGAGAATTTCGCTCATGTTTCTAAATATTGTATTTTTCACAACAAAAACCTCCTTTCTCTTGATTTTACTTAGGATGCTCTCTATAATAAAGCTTAAGAGTGTAAATAGTGGAGGATTATATATACTATGGCTCGCAAACAAGACGAAATGAGCTTAGACGATGAGCTCACCGCTGCCTTCCTTTCTGAGGAAGAAAGCACCGCTGGTTTGTCTGACGAAGGATTGGTGGAATCCGCAGACAACACTCCAGTAGAAGAATATGCAGAAACTGCCACCGAAGACAACTGGGAAGACGAGACCGAAAATCTCCCTGGCCAGCTCGCTGTCGATGTTTACGAAACTGCAGATAAATTAATCATCAAGGCTCGTACCGCTGGTATTGAGCGCAAAGATCTCGATGTTTCCATTTCCGACAACATCTTGACCATCTCCGGCGTCCTCAGCGGCGGCGAAGATGACAAAGCAACGCAATGGCACATTCAGGAATGCTACTGGGGCGAATTTAGCCGCACCATCGCTCTTCCTGTTCAGGTCGTTGAAGACGGCGTTGAAGCTGTCCTCAAAGACGGTGTTCTTACCATTTCCTTCGAGAAGGAAAAGGTCGAAGAGCCAAAGCGCATCACGATTAACTAATCATCGTCCTTCAAAAAGTTCCGCCCTTAAAAGCGGAACTTTTTTGTACCCATAAAAATATCTCCGCACTTGGCGGAGATATTTACTTTAATTACAAGCTAAAGATAGCACCTGTGGTAGTGGTATCAGCTGCGCCGCCACCCAATGCACCCAACACGAAGTTGACGATTGCGAAGGCGAGAAGAGCAACGATAAGGCCAATCACGCCGTAAAGAATAGTATCTTTACCTTTCTTTACCTTACCAGGATCACCCTGAGAAGTAGCGTAGCTGATGCCGCCGAGGATAATCATAACGACAGCAATAACACCAATGATGCCAAATACTGCACCGAGGATTAGCTTAATACCAGCCATTAAATCCATGCTATCCGAGCCGTCAGGGTTGACGTCAGATAGACCGCTCTGTGCCGTAGAAGCATTTGCAAAGAATCTAATAATATCCATTTTTATTCCTTTACTTTTTTATTATTATAACACAAAAAATCCCCCGTTTATAACGGGGGACTAAAGCTCTATTAATTAGCCCTGAAGCGCACCGAGAACGAAGTTGACGATTGCGTAAGCAAGGAGAGCAATGATAAGACCGATAATACCGTAAAGGATAGTATCTTTACCTTTCTTAACCTTGCTTGGGTCACCCTGGGAAGTAGCATAGCTAATACCGCCAAGAATGATCATAACGACAGCTACGATACCGATAACGAAGATGATTGCGTTAACAATCAACTGAATGATTTCGTTCAAATCGTTGCCATTACAAGCTTCTGGATCAGCCGCAAGTGTACCAGCTTGTGCACAATCCGCAGAGGACTTACCGTAGAACTGAACATAGCCGTCAGAACCTTTAACGCGAGGACACTTAATATACCCATCCGTTTCGGTCGTTGAAAGACCTGGGTATTTATTGCCATCACCAACACAGCTACTGTAATCGGCAGCAAATACTGGAGCTGCAATGACTAGAGCAGCAAAAGCCGCAATTGCGCCCGCCTTTAATGCTTTACCTAATTTCTTCATTTTTTTCCTTTCCTTATTGAAAAAGTATATCCTTAATTATTACTATAACACATTTTTAAGCGCCAAGTGCTTTTAATACAAAATTGACGATAGCGAAGGCAATTACACAAATAATCAAACCAACAATACCGGTAATCATAATCTTCTTGCCTTTAGTAACCTTGCTTGGATCACCTTGGGAAGTCATATAATTAACGCCGCCTACAATAATAAAGATGACAGCGACAACACCAATAATAATCAAAGCACCATTGATGCCATTAGAAATATCACCCTTAAGCGCACCAGTGTCATTACCGGCCACGCCCTGAACTTGATCTTTAATACTAGTTGCGAAGATATCTAATAAATTCATAATCCTCCTAGTTACCTTGCATTGCAGTTAGTACGAAGTTAACAATCGCGAACGACAATAGGGAAATGATTAAACCGATTATTGCATATAGAATAGCGTTCTTTGCGCGCTTAATCTTGTCTGGCTCACCCTGGGAAGTAATATAGAATACGCCTCCGATAATAATCACAATTACAGAAATGATGCCAGTCCACGTAAAGACTGTAGTCAAAATATTCTTTACCGTCTGCTTCGCGTCAGCCTCAGTCTTATCGCTACCGCAAATCTGCGCATATGCCGCAGAATCTTTATTCTTAATCGATTCACAAACTTCACTCTTAGACGGCTCTGCATATGCAATATTTATAGGTGCCAAAGCGCCCATGAGAATAGCTAATGCGGCAACTACTGCTAATATTTTCTTTTTCATTTATTCTCCTGTTACTGCTCCTACTACTACGTTTACAATCGCGGCGGCTAAAATGACCACTAGTAAGCCCACTATCGAATAGAGAATAGTGGTTTTCGCCTTCGAGACAGCTGCTGAGTTACCAGCACTAGTCACATACTGAATACCACCGTAAACAATCATGATTACAGCAACGATACCGCTCCAGACGAACACCTTATTGAAGATATTCTTGAAGAAGTCTTTTCCCGTATCCGCATCACCTTTAGCGCCACTGATAATTCCAGCGATTGCGCCACTAAGAATAGATGCCGACATTGCAATAACTAGGCCAATCACGGAGTTCGTAATCGTCTTCTTGCCCTTAGCAACCTTGCCAGGATCACCTTGCGCAATCATATATTGGATACCGCCCCACATCACGAAACCAATTGCTAAATAACCAATCAAACCAGTGACCAAGCCGACGATATTAAGAACAATCGTCCAGACATATGACTTCAAATCTTCGTCGCCACTTGGCGACTCAATATTACAGTTGCTATCCATCGGTAACCCGTCATACCAAGCTGGCAAACCGAGAATGTGGCTTTCACAAGTACCAGCCACAGCGTACGCATTTTGTGTCGGCAACGCTGCGACGCCTAATGCTGACATTATTACAATTGCTAGACTGATTATTACTTTCTTCATCTTATGCGTCTTTCCCGTTAATTACACTAATATCTATATTTCCATCAATATCATCTTCAATATCCGTAGACTTCTTTGGGATAAACAAGTTGGCGAGTAGGGCAAGGAGCACCCAAGCAATAATGCCAATTATGATATCTAGCATACGTTTCTTAGCCTGTACTACCTGGCCTTCATTGTCTCTTGCGGTCATCCACAAGAAGCCACAGATAATAATACCTACCGTGCCAGCAACCACAATCATGCCGGTAAGGATAGTGATGACTAAACCAATTAAGCCACCGATATCTGCGTTACCCGCATCGTCACAGAAAGCAGTTAGAATTGAAGCGCAAGAACCTTTATTGACGTCCGCAATTGTGCCATCACCACCAGAAGTGTTGCCGTCACCAGAGGTATCACCATCGCCAGAGCTAGGCTTATCACTGGATGGGGTGCTGTTATTTCCAGCATATTTATCTTCGGCCTTTTTCTTAGCGTCGGCCCATGAAGTAGAAACAGAACCAGTGCTTGTTATTTCGCCAGCTGCATTGGAAGCAATATAGCTACATACCTTCTTAGCTTTAGTCGTAGCTAGATAACTACACTTCAAATAACTATACACGTTACTACCGACACCGCTTTCACAAGCGCTACGAGCAGAACCGTTTTGCTCCGAACAATTCGATCCCGTACCGTTCAAAG
>DESW01000017.1 GCA_002361425.1 Candidatus Saccharibacteria bacterium UBA3304
AAAAAAGGCTTTACGATCATCGAGGTAGTCTTGGTGCTTGCAATTGCAGGTCTTATCTTCTTGATGGTCTTCATTGCGCTTCCAGCGCTTCAGCGTTCACAGCGCAACACTCAGCGTGAAGACGACCTTTCTCGCGTCTTGACTGCTGCAAACGATTATCAGACTAACAACAATGGTAAGAGCCCATGGGATAGTGGTGCTACTAACGGTAATTTCGTCAAGCGCTATATTGATGACACCTGTAACACTAACGTTTCCGATGGTACTCAGTATGAATGTGACGGCGATCAGTTCCGTGATCCAGATGGCGAAAACTACGCTATGATTGGCGCTGGCCGTGCTGATGGCGCAAGCGTCTCTGGCTTCTCTAAGAAAGATGACAACTGGTCAATGAGCGTTTCTGACTTCGATCACACTTACCGCGCTGTTACCTACGCTTCCTGTGGCGACGAAGGTGAAGCTGTTAAAGGTACTGGTAACCGCCAGTATGCTGTCTACTACATCCTTGAGGGTGGTGCAGTCAGCTGTAACGATAACCACTAATCTGCAATAAAAAACGGAGCCTCTGGAAACAGGGGCTTCTTTTTATTGCTTGTGGTAAAATAAGGGTATGAAGAGAAAAGGCTTTACTATTATTGAGGTAGTTTTGGTACTAGCAATTGCTGGCTTGATATTCTTGATGGTCTTCATTGCGCTTCCAGCGCTTCAGCGTTCTCAGCGCAACACACAGCGTGAAGATGATTTGGCAAGATTTGCTACCGCGGTAAATGATTATAAGACTAATAATAAAGGCAAACTTCCTTTTCACATGGATGGCGCCGCAAGGTACTTTGATGATAAATTTGTTCCTCGTTACATAGACGAGAATTGTACTTTGGCTGCTGGTAGTAAGGCTTATTTCTTGAAATATGAAAACTGTGGCTCGCAGTTTACGGATCCGGACGGTACTATTTACGGTATTGGCTATCACCAGGATATGACTTCGAGCGCATATGCGAATGGTATGATTGTGTTGCAGCCAACATTCGAAGAAGCTGAGCATAAGATTCGTGCGTATGATCAGGCTTATTGTGACGACGAGGGCGTTGTTAGAAGGGCAACTGGCATGCGCCAATTTGCGTTAGTTATGATTTTGGAAGGCGGCGCGGTCCGTTGCAACGATAACGACTAACATGAATATCGCGATAATTACATTTCTTGCGATTATGGGCGCCGGCCTTGGCTCTTTTGCTTGTTGCCAGGCATGGCGTTTGCGCAAACATGATAAGTCGGCGCGTTCGCACTGTATGAACTGTAGTTATCAGTTGAAATGGTACGATAATATTCCGGTACTAAGTTGGCTGTTTTTGCTCGGTAAATGCCGTAAATGCAAGAAGCCGATTGGTTTTGCAGAAATCATCGCAGAAGTAGCCCTAGCGGCATTATTTGCACTCAGCTATGCATTCTGGCCGAATAGAGAAGCGCTATATGGCGGCGATGTACTAGAAGTCGCAAAGTTTATTACGTTCTTAGTGCAACTGGTGATATTTACGATTTTGGCAGTCTATGACGCTAAGTGGAAAGAAATGCCAACGAGTATGCTGCTAGCAAGCATAGTGATTGGCGCGGTATATTTTGTGCTCAATTTAGTTTTGATTGTGATGACGGGCAAGTTTTCGGGTGAGACGATGATGAATGTGCTCGGGGCAATCATTATCTTGCCGGGCTTCTATTACTTCATGTATAAGATGAGCAAAGAGACTTGGGTTGGTAGTGGCGATGCGATTTTATGTGTACCACTCGCAATAATGCTTGGCGACTTTTGGCTAGCGATGTTCTGTTTGTTTGGTTCAAATATGATTGGATCAGTCGTGATGGTGCCAGTGACGGCGGCAAAGAAAGAGAAGCATGCGATGATTCCATTTGGACCATTCTTAATTGCGGGTTTTTTGGTGGTGTTCTTCCTGCAAGACGCAATCATTAAGTTCGTGAGCTTCTAAAATGTATGTTTCTGATTTAATTAATGACTTTCTAGAATCGTTAGAGGTAGAAAACGGACGTAGTCGTTTTACGTCGCGCAACTATGAGCTTTGTTTGTCGCGTATCGTGGAGTTTAGCTACGAGTATTATCCAGATAAAGAATTGAAACCAGAGGATATTACGCAGGAGTGGTTGCGTAAGTATCGTTTGTGGCTAAACCGTTTTGAGATTGAAAATGCGAAGGGTAAGACCTTGTCGGTGACGACGCAGGCTTATCATTTGATTGCCTTGCGCGGCTTCTTGAAGTATTTGACGAAGCGGGGAATTAAGACGCTTGACCCGGTATTGGTAGAGTTGCCGCGTACGCATAGGCCGCAGGTGACTTTCTTACACGTAGATGAAATTGAACGTATTTTTGCGGAGATTCCGCTTGATACAGAGACGGGTTTGCGCGACAGGGCAATTATTGAGCTGTTATTCTCGTCTGGCTTACGTGTATCGGAGCTGATTAGTCTGAACCGCGATAATGTAAACCTGAAACGTAAGGAATTCATGGTGCGCGGTAAGGGCCAAAAGGACCGTCCGGTATTTATTTCGGATTCGGCCGCAGAGGCGGTTGAGGACTACCTAGCAGAGCGCAAGGATTCCTTGCCGGCATTGTTCTTGAATAACTCGCGCAACACGCCATTGCAGGGTACGAGCGGCGATTATAGGCGTCTGACTCCACGTAGTATTCAGCGCATTATTGAGAAGTATGTGCGCGCAGCGGGCATTACAAAACATGTGACGCCGCATACCTTTCGTCATTCATTTGCAACAGATTTGCTCATGAATGGAGCAGACCTTCGCTCGGTTCAATCTCTGTTAGGACACTCGAATATTTCGACGACTCAAATTTACACGCATGTCACTGATCCGCAGTTGCGCGAAGTGCATAAAAAATTTCACAGCGATATTTGACTTTTTGCGTGTAAACGCTTATGCTAAAAACAGTGGTATGAAGAATAGGAAGTGTGTTGTTATTGCTGGTATAGCGCTTGCTTGCATTTTGCTCATCGGCGGCGTTTTTGCAGTTAGTAAAGATAAATCTATCTTCGGGAACATCTTCGGAATTGCAACATATAAGACGGTAAATACCGAGGTTTTTACTAGCCCTAAGAATTGGCAGACCTGTGAAGAAGTGCCAAAAACTGTGACTTTGAAAAACGAGTCGACTGCGCCGATTGTTGCGCGTGTTAAATATACTGAGCAGTGGGTTGCTTCAGATAAAACGACGCAGCTAGATTTAGTTGATAGCGCGACGAATCTTCGTATGGCGATTGTGAATCGCGATAATGTAGACAAGTGGATTTTGAATGAAGATGATGGCTATTACTATTACTATCATCCGCTTGAGCCAGGCGAGACGACTGCTTCGTTCTTGAAGTCTGTTACTTTGAACTGTGACGCGAATTTGAATGGTGCTGAAGTAAATACTTGCGAATCAGTTAATGGTCGTACGGTTTGTACGACTAACGAGAGTCCATATGCTAATGCGACATATACTTTGCGTGCAACTCTAGCATCGATCCAGGAAAATGTAGCTAAGGATGAATGGAATTATAAGCCTGTAAGCGGCGAGTCGACATTATTGAGAGGCTCATATATTACTGGTCGTATTGGTAATGCGGGTAAGGTCATTCGCGTTGCGGAATTGCCAGAAAACTTCCCGGCGGCGGATAATTGGCAGAGAAATAACGATGTGAACTCTGGCGGTGTACGTGCTTCGACGGAGTCTTCTGAGAAGCCTGTTTATATGTGGGATGCGAACCAGTACCAGAGTTGGGGCGGCGATGTAGATCCGAATAAGTACGAACAGAATACGATTTATTGGTATAGTGAAGCGACGAAAATTTATTACAACCCAGATATGAGCGGTTTCTTGACGCAATATAGCGGCGGTACACAGCTAAATGGTGACGGCATGAATTTCTATGGATTGTTTGATGCGTCTCGTGTCGTAAATTTGGATAGAGCATTTAATGGCTTGAATCGTGAAGATTTTAACTGGATTTCAAATTGGGATGTTTCTAGTGTTGAGTCTATGGTGGATTCCTTTAATGGTGCTGGTTTGCATAATTTGAATGCGTTTTCTAGTTGGCGTTTTAAGAACCTTACGAATATGAGCGGTGCATTTGCGGCTAATAATAATATGGTTTCACTTTCTGGCGCCGAGAACTGGTTTAGTGATGGCTCGAAGCTTACGAATCTGCGTTCTACGTTCTCATTTAATCTGGTATTAGCAGACATATCGGCTTTGTCGAATTGGGATGTTTCGAAGGTTACTGATTTTACATCTATGTTCCAGGGTGATACGGCGCTAAAGAATGTTGCGTCGCTAAAGAATTGGAATATGAGTAGTGCGACTACGATTGAAGCCATCTTCCTCGGCTGCAACAGCATTGAAGACGGTAATGCGCTTGAGGATTGGAATTCGACTTTGGATGAGGATAGCGTTAATATGACGAATGCCTTTAATGGTACGCAGACGCAGCCGAGTTGGTATTCTGGAAATTAATTGATTAGAGCGGGGAACTCCTTTTTGTGATATACTCGCAAAAAGGAGTTTTATTTTTATGGCAGATAAAAAAGACGCTAAAAAAATCGGTGAAGCTACGGAAAAGGTTGCTAAAGAAGTAAACCATGAAGTAAATGCTTGGAATATCGGTTTCAATAAGACTAATAACCCGAATGGTATGATTCAGCGTACTTTGATTATCTTTAAGCCAGATGCAGTTCAGCGCGGTATTGTGGGCGAGATTCTTAGCCGCTTTGAGCGTGTTGGTCTTAAGATTGTTGCTACTAAGATGGTTAACCCTGACAAGGATCATTACTATCATCACTATGAAAGCATCTCCAAGATGGTTTCTCGCCGCGGTCAGCGCGCATTTGACCTCGTTGTCGACTTCATGCTTTCTGGCCCAGTGATTGCAATGGTGCTTGAAGGTGTTGAAGCTATTCCAGTTGTTCGCAAGATTGTTGGTTCTACTGAGCCAATGGCAGCAGATATGGGTACGATTCGCGGTGATTACGCACACGTTTCCTTTGGTTATGCAGATGCTCGCAATGAGGGCGTTGCAAACCTTATCCACGCTTCTGGTAACATCGAAGAGGCAGAGCAGGAAGTTTCCTACTGGTTCAAGCCTGAAGAGATTCAAATCTATAAGACTTTAAGCGAACGTTTCACGCGCTAAAGGCTACGCCTCAACGAGGGGACGCATTCCCCTCGTTGGGACTTCCTTTGAGCATGAAAAAGAATCCACGCACATGTCGCGGATTCTTTTTTGATTTATTATAATAAGTGTATGGCAGAAATTAAGTGTCCAAAATGTGGAACTACTTTTAAGGTCGATGATTCGAGCTATGCGGATATTTTGAATCAAGTGCGTGGCGCGGAATTCGAGAATGAACTACATAAACGCCTAGAGCAAGAAAAGAAGCAGGCGAAGTCTGAGAATGCGCTTGAGAGTGCAAAGCTTGAGGCGGAGATCGAGAAACTTAAGGGCGAGTTAGCTGCGGCGGAAACTGCGAAGAAATTGGCAGTAGCTGAGGCGAAAGCGCCGATTGAAAAAGAGCGCGACCAGCTTGCGAGCGATTTAAAGAACCGTGATACGCAAATGAAATTGCGCGAGGCGGCGATTGTTGAGAAGTACAAGGGCGCAATCGAGCTCAAGGATGAGGAGATTGAGCGCCTGAAGGACATGAAGGCGAAACTTAGCACTAAGATGGTGGGTGAAAGCTTAGAGCAGCACTGCCAGACGGAGTTTAATAAGATTCGCATGACCGCTTTTCCGAATGCTTACTTTGAAAAGGATAATGATGCACGTACGGGTAGCAAGGGCGACTTTATCTTCCGTGAGTGTGACGAGGCGGGGAATGAGATTGTCTCAATTATGTTCGAGATGAAGAACGAAAATGAGACGACTGCAACGAAGCATAAAAACGAGGACTTCTTTAAGGAGCTCGATAAGGACCGTAAAGAGAAGAAATGTGAATATGCGGTGCTCGTATCGATGCTTGAGGCGGATGACGAGTACTATAATACTGGTATCGTGGATGTTTCATATCGCTTTGAGAAGATGTATGTGATTCGTCCGCAATTCTTTATTCCGATTATTACGCTTTTGCGTAATGCGGCGCTCAATTCGATGAAGTATAAGGCGGAATTAGCAGTAGTGCGCGATCAGAATATTGATATTACAAACTTCGAGAACGATATGAACGAGTGGAAGGCTGGCTGGCTCAATACGATGAAGAACGCTGGCAAAAAACATCTCGAGGCGATTGAGCAGATTAATAAGGCGATTAAAGACCTCGAGAAGACGCGTGATGCGTTGATGCTTTCGGACAAACACTTGGCGAGTGCTGAGGGGAAGTTGGATGATTTGACGATTAAGAAGCTGACGCGTGGTAATCCGACGATGAAAGCGAAGTTTGACGAGCTGAATAAAGCTTAAGCGTGATATAATTTAGCTAATGTACGAAGGTGGTGTAAAATCGGGTGCGCGCAGAGTAATGAAGCTGTTTTTCATTCTCTGTATTATCGTGTTGTTTTACTACTTCGGTAAGATTGTGCTTTCCTATATCGACTCTGACGGTACGGTAATGGGAAGCGGTAGTTGTAGAAATAATGAGGGCTTTTTGATATTGCAAAAGGCGGGTGTGTTTGGTGATTTACATATAAATTGTACCGATAAAGATGACGAAGAAGAGAAGAAGGATGAATCTGCGGATGCGGCAGACGATGGAGCAGACGAAGAAGTTGAGACAAAGAAAAAGAATTGGCGATCGAAATATTAAAAAACTGACCTCGTAGGAGGCCAGTTTTTTGTTTTTGAGAAATTATTCTTCGGTTGCTTCTTCGCTATCCTCAGCGGCATCTTCGATGGCGGAGAGGAGGGAATCTTCAACGTTCTTTTTCTTCTTTTTCTCTGGTGCTTTAGCGACTTCGACGTCGATGTCGTAGCCGGTAAGCTTGGAAGCGAGGCGGACGTTCTGGCCGACGCGACCGATAGCGATGGACTGCTGTTCCTTAGTTACATAAACAGTAGCTTTCTTATCTTCGATTTCGACGGTCTGAATTTCGGCTGGGCTGAGAGCTTCGCGGATGTATTCAGAGATGTTTTCGCTCCAGTTGACAATATCGATCTTCTCGCGTTCGCCAATTTCGTTCATGACAGCCTGGACGCGAACGCCACGGCCACCGACGAAGGTACCGACTGGATCGATGCCTGGCATAGTTGCAGCAACAGCGATTTTGGTGCGGCGACCAGCTTCGCGAGCGATGGCCTTGATTTCGACAGAACCGTTTTCGATTTCTGGGACTTCCTGGCGGAAGAGATATTCGATAAACTCTGCGCAGCCACGGCTAAGGATGAGCTGTGCGCCACGTTCGTTGCGCTCGATTTCCTTGATGAGAACCTTTATGCGGGAACCGACAGCGTAATATTCGCCTTCAATCTGTTCCTGCTTTGGCATGATACCGGTAGCTTTACCGAGGTCGATGCGGACAATGCGTGGCTCGACGCGAACGATAGTACCGTTAACGACTTCGCCAACGCGGTCTTCGTAGAGGGCGAGAACAGCATCGCGTTCAGCCTCGCGGAGACGCTGAGTGACGACCTGCTTTGCGGTCTGGGAAGCAACGCGGCCAAAGCCGGTAACTTTGATTTTTTCTTCGACGATATCGCCAAGCTGCTTGCCTTTAGCCTCAGAGAGAGGGATTTCGGTAGCTGGAATGTAGGCAACGTCATCTTCGACGACGGTGCGGGAAACATAGACGAAAGCTTCGCCAGTGTTAAGATCGAGTTCGCAGCGAACATCCATATCTTTATCACCGTTATCTTTGCGCCATGCAGCAGCAATAGACTGTTCAATAACGTCAATCACGACCTCTTTTGGGAGGTTCTTTTCTTCGGCAACGATGTCAACCATCGCGACCATCTGTTTGATGTCTAACTCCATGATTGGAATCCTTTCTGCGCCATATTGACTGCCTGGGCGCGGGCTTAAAAACACCGCCTCTTTTCGAGCCGGTCTTTATCTGTATGTCAACATTGTAGCACGGGGGCGGGGAAGGCGTCAAGCATATTGACTTTTTGAGCCATTTGTGCTATAATATAGATATTTAGTATATTTCGGCGCTACAAAGGGGGTGATTGCATGCCGAATAACGTTCTTTACTATAATTACTTGCTTAAGCTCTGTAAGATCACAGGTGATTTCGTTCAGAAGCGTGCGCTCCTGAATGACATCAGATACGGAGATCCTACTTCGCCGCAGTCTATCATTATCCTCGCAAAATATTGGGACGGGGATGTGAATAAACTCGCTGCTAAGTACAAGGATGTGCGTATCGAAACGTCTGGTGCCTGGGATTCTGTTAAGGAGCTTCTTAGTGATTGCGGACGCTATGACGAGGAAGATGCTAAGATATTCGGTCAGCAGCTTTGTAAGACTGAAGATGTATGCGACTTTCGCAAGATGGTGCGCACTTGGGCAAAGGCCGAGTTGAACAAAGCAGCAAAGGGAAAGGAAACGACCTTCTATGATATGAGAGAACTCCTTGATCGTTATGAGGCATTGATTCTGAAGCGTAGGCAGGCAAGTTAATTTGGAAGGCATCGGGAAACCGGTGCCTTTTCTCTTGCCTTAAGAGAGAAATTTTGTTATAATGAAATCACTAATTATTACTTTTAGCGCAACAATCTTGGATTCGGCTTAGGCGAATAGAGCGCTTATTAGTGTGGGAATAAATATTATTTGTTAAATAAAGGAAAAAATGAACGATAAAAGTAAGGCAGAGGCGGAGCGCCGCGCAAAACTCTTAAAATCGCGCGCTGAACGCTTGCCAGACATTAAAAAACAGTTTGAGGAGAATCAGAAGCGTAACTTTAACGCTAACTTTGCCCCTGGCGGTAAAGATGAAAAATTGGTTCGCGGCAAACATACGGCAGCTGCAAAAAAGAAAGCTGCACCAAAGAAAGCAGCAAAAAAGCCTGCTCCAACAAAGAATCAGAAGGAAGCCAAGGGCTCCGACGTCAAATTGATGGTCAGCACTCGTAAAGGCGAGATGGTGCACCATCAGCGTATGCTTAGCCAGGACGTGAATGCTCAGGCTACGCAACATATTGTTGGTATTCCGGTAAACAAGTCCCGCTACAACGGCTTTAAGGGCAATCAGCTAAGCCTCGCACAGATTCGCGCGGCTCGTCCAAATAAAGATGCAGTTCGTATTATTCCAATCGGCGGTCTTGGCGAGTTTGGTATTGGTAAGAACATGACCGCAATTGAATATCAGGGCGAAATCATTCTTATCGATATGGGTACGCTTTTTGCAAACCCAGATTATCCGGGTGTTAACTACATGGTGCCAGATAGCAAATGGCTTGATGATAACCGCGACAAGGTGAAGGCAATTCTATTTACGCATGCTCACCTTGATCATATCGGTGCATGCAAGCATCTTTTGCCATACTTTGGCCCATTGGTACCAATTTACGGTTCTTCGTTTACGATTGGCATGATTAAGAAGCAGATGTCTGAGCTTACGGATGTTCCTGATATGAATTACCAGGAAGTTAACCCGCTCGAGCACAAGGAAATCCGCCTCACGCCACATCTTTCGGCTGAGTTTGTACATATGCTGCACTCGATTCCGGGTAATACCTCGATTGTCGTGCGCACGCCAAATGGCGTAATTGTGCTTTCTGGTGACTGGCGTTTTGAGACCAATCCAATGGATATTCCAGCAGATTACGATCGTTTGCGCGAGATTGCAGACAAAGAGGGCATTGCGCTCCTTTTGAACGAGTCTACGAACATTGATGTACCTGGTACGCATCCACACAGTGAATATGATGTTGGTGATAACATCGGCAAGGTAATGGATAATTACGCTACTGGCCGCATTATTATCAGCTGTTTCTCGAGCCAGGTGAAGCGTATCGAATGTGTGCTTCGCGAGGCCGCAGAGCGCGGTCGCAAGGTCGCTTTTGCCGGTTTCTCGATGATTAATAACGTCGAGGTTGCATTGCGCGCTAAGGCGATTAAAGTGCCTAAAGACACTATTATGAAGATGGAAGACATCGTAAAGCTTCCGGACGAGAAGATTACAATTGTCTGTACCGGTTCTCAGGGCGAAATGAACGCCGTGCTTAACCGTATGGTGACTGGTGCGCATCGCCACATCAAGGTTAAAGCAAGCGATACGATTGTATTCTGCTCTAGCCCAATTCCTGGCAACGAGCCAAAGGTTATGGGCACGGTTGATGGTCTTCTTCGCGAAGGCGCACAGGTGATTCAGCACAATAAGACTCACCTTACAAACATTGGTCCATTGCATCTCTCTGGTCACGCTTACTACGAAGATCATGTGAAATTTGTAACGGATTTGCATCCAAAGAACTATATGCCATATCACGGCGAGTTTTACATGCTTGAGCATAACGCCGAGATGGCAGAGAACGTTGTTGGTATTCCGCGCGATCGCATCTTGGTTGCTGATGATGGTGATGTTGTTGAGCTCATGCCAGATCAGACGATTCA
>DESW01000028.1 GCA_002361425.1 Candidatus Saccharibacteria bacterium UBA3304
GCAGAGCATATCGATAACTGCGTTAAGGCCGGCTTCCTCAAAAAGATTCCAAACGCCGCCCGTACACTAGAAGTTATTCCAATTGAAACTCATGAAGAGACGCACAAGCTCTTCAAGAAGAAGCTCGATGAGCTAAATGCTAAGCTTGCCGAGAACCCGAATGACTCTGGCATTAAGGACGATATTACTACGTTAAAGGGTGCGGCAAAGCTTCTAGGCCTCGTCATCTAGCCCTCAAAATGCTATAATAATAGAGATGAAAAAAGAGCCGGGTTTTATTTACCGCATCTTTCTACTATTTGGCGACGCGCTAGCGATTATCTTTTCTTTCACTTTCGCCTATTATTTTCGCACTCACATTGATTCGCGCCCATTCTTCTTTGAATCCGAGCTCGTAGACTTTGCGCTCACTAACCTCGTACTCTTACCGGTTTGGTTAATTATTCTTGTCTGTCTTGGTGTTTATAAGCGCAGCGTGATTGAGCGCCCACTTGCACTCGCTGGTCGCCTCCTCGTCGCTAGTATCCTCGGCGTCATGTCTATCATTACTTACGACTTCTTTATCAATAACACTACGATCGCATCCAGCTCACTTTTCCCGGTGCGCGGTATTGCGGCTCTCACGGCAGCCTTCTGTTTTGTCACTCTTATCCTTGAGCGCGGCATTATTAGCGCCATTCGCAAAGCTTTCCTTCGCCACAGCGTTGGCCTTATTCGCACGGTTATCGTTGGCGATAGCCAGAACACTACCCAGCTTCTCATGGGCATCTGGCCAGAGACCGGCTTCAAGGTTGTCGGTGTCGTTGCTAGCGACAAATACGTTCCAGAAGAATGGAAGAAGCGCCAGTACGATTCGCTCGATACGGCCGTAAAGAATCTCCGCCCAGACGCTATTATCCACACTGGCGGCAAGAATATTGAGGAAGTTAACCGTGTTGCGATTAACCATCACGCCCTCTATTACTACTCGCCAGCTAACGACTCCATCATTACGCTCAGCGGTAAGGTTGAATGGATTGCCGCAACGCCTATTGTCCTTATTCGCACTACGCCACTCCATGGTGCCGCTCGTGCGCTTAAACGCCTTATCGATATTATTCTCAGCCTTATCTTTATCATCCTTGCATCGCCATTCATGCTATTCGTCTTTATTGCGCAGAAGATTGCCGATCCAAAGGCGCCTGCTATCTATAAGGACGTTCGCCTCACGCGCTTCGATAGGGAATTTAATCTCCTTAAGTTCCGCAGTATGAAGACTGAGTATTGTGGCCTTACGCCAGAGCAGGCCTTTGAAAAGATGGGCAAATCTGAGCTTTCTGAGAAGTATCGCAAAGGTGGCGACTTCATCAAGAACGACCCACGCTACACTAAGCTCGGCAACTTCCTTCGCAAGACTTCGCTCGACGAATTGCCTCAGCTCTTCAATATTCTTAAGGGCGACATTTCGCTTATCGGTCCACGTGCACTTCAGCCATTTGAGCTCAAGACTTATGGTGACCGTAGCCTCATTCTCTCTGTTAAATCCGGCCTTACTGGTCTCGCCCAGGTCTCTGGCCGCCGCGATATCTCCTTCAACGAGCGCCGCGCTCTCGACGTTTATTACGTCCAGAACTGGTCGCTCGCCCTTGATCTCTCGATTTTCTTCCGTACTATTCTCGCAGTCTTAAAACATGATGGAGCAAAATGAAAATGAAAACCATTTCCGTAGTAATCCCAGTTTATAACGAAGAAAAGGGCTTCAAGAAGTTCTATACTGAGATGCTTGAGCCGGAACTCAAAAAACTCAAATACAATTACGAAGTTATTCTAGTTAATGACGGTAGCCGCGATAAAACCCTCGAGATTGTACAGGGCATGGCAGATAAAGACAGCCATATCAAGGTGCTCGCTTTCTCGCGCAACTTTGGTAAGGAAGTTGCTCTTACTGCCGGTATCCGCGAAGCGATTGGCGACGCAATCCTAACGATCGACGCTGATGGCCAGCAGCCACCAAAGCTCATCCCAGAGTTCATCGAGAAATGGGAGCAGGGCGGCGAAATTGTTATTGGCGTTCGTGGCAAATACGAAAAACACGGCTTCATCGCTAAGCTCGGCAGCAAGCTCTTCTACAAGATGCTTAATGGCATGGGTGTCAAAGATACCGTTCCGGGCAGCACCGATTTCCGCATCATCGACCGCTGTGTCGCAGACGAATATAACAAGCTCACTGAGCACGGCCGCATCACTCGTGGTCTCATGGACTGGATGGGCTTCAAGAAAGTCTACATCGACTACATCTATGGCAACCGTCTCGCCGGCAAGCCAAGCTACAACTTCGGTAAGCTCTTTAATCTCGCTATCGATAGCTTCATTAGTCTCAGTTCTACGCCACTCATGATCTTTGGCTGGATTGGCGCCTTCATTACTATTGCTAGCTTCATTCTCGGTGTCTTTGTTGGTATTGAAGAATTCATTATGGGTGACCCAATCGGTCTCAAGTGGACTGGTACTACCTGTGTCGCTATCTTCATTACCTTCCTCGTCGGCCTCTTGCTTATTTCCCAGGCCATCACCGCGCTCTACATTTCACACATCCACGCTGAAGCTCAGGGCCGTCCGCTCTACATTATCGATCACAAAAACTCCAGGAATTTGAAAGATGAAGGAAAAGCTAAAAAAGCTTAACGAGTCCAAACTCATCAAGAAGCACGGCGAGAAAATCCGCTTCGTGCTTGTCGGCGGTTTTAATACCGTCCTAGATTTCTGCATCTTCGGCCTCCTTGCCAATATCATCGGCATTGATAAAGTCATCGCAAACATTATTTCGACCGCAATCTGCATTACGATTAGCTTCATCCTCAATTACAAGTTCGTCTGGAAGAGCGAAAAATCTCTCAAAGCCACGGTTATCGGCTTCCTCGCTGTCTCATTATTCAGCGCCTGGGTCGTCCAGTCTCTCGTCATTATGGGCGTCACGGCAGTGCTCGGCGAATCTGGTCTCAACAAGCTTATCGCTAAGGCTTGTGGCTCGGTTGCCGGTATGGTTACCAACTACTTTGGCTACAAATTCGTCTTCAAGAAACAGCCCGAAGAAGAGAAGAAGCCAAAGACTAGCAAAAAATAGAAAAATATGCTATAATATAAATATGGACTCAGCCAGCCGGTTGAGTCTAAATTTATTGTCGCTAAAAGCGGCACGTACTTTTGAAAGGAGTATTTCTATGAAAGCTAACTATCTGATTAAGGGGCTCGACTCGTTGAAGCTGAACTACACGCAGATCGGAAACGGACACTTCATGCAGAACATTGTACCGGAGCTGTACGAACTGACGCTCGTTACGCTCGCCGGCAATGTAGCCGAGCTGGCATTTAGTCCTACGGAGAACGTTCCGGAGGAGCTGCGCGATTCTTGCCATGAGTACACCCTGTCAGTCCACGCTCATAAGGACTTTTCGCTGATCATCCGCACTGCGTCCTGCAATACTGTGAGATATCTGGTTCTTACTGGTGTCGAAGATGTGAATGGTAAACCGTTCTTCCATTACGACGTTATGCAGAAGCCGGTCGCTGGTGCTAAGGTTACGGATTCTATCTTCCGCGACACGACCTATAACTATCTGCGTGACAACGGCTTTGAGCCTATGGAGCGCTTCGACGATTTCGACTCGAGCAGCTTCATGGTCATCTTCGAAAACGGCGAAATCAAATAACTCCACCTGCCACGGATTCTTTCCAAATCCGTGGCTTTTTCTTGCTAAAATATGTGTATGAATAAACGCAGTCGCAAAATTATCCGAGTTTCTATTCTCGGCATCGTGACCAACCTCGCCCTCGCAGGCTTCAAGATTTTTGTCGGCTTGCTTTCTAACTCTATCGCGATTATTCTTGACGCGGTTAATAACTTCAGCGACTCGCTCTCGTCTATCGTCACGATTATCGGCACGACTTTTGCTAACAAGGCTCCGGACAAAAACCACCCGATGGGGCATGGTCGCAGTGAATATCTCAGCACAGTCATTATAGGTGGGCTCATTGTATATATCGGCCTTACGGCCCTTATTGAGTCGGTCAAAAAGATCATCACGCCAGAGCCAGTAGATTATCAGAACGTGACGGTTATTGTCGTAGCGGTCGCGCTAGCGGTAAAGATTATGCTCGGCCTTTATGTCCGCCACCGCGGCAAGAAGCTCGAGTCGAGCGCCCTCGTCGGCTCCGGCATTGATGCGCTCTATGATGCAATTATTTCCGCCGCTACGCTTGTCGCTATTGTTGTATTTTTCACAACAAACATCTCTATTGAGCCGTACCTTGCCGCCGCAATTTCGCTCTTCATTTTGCGTTCCGGCGCCAAGCTTATTAAAGAGGCCTTTAGTATTATCCTCGGTGAGCGCGCCGATCCAAAGCTAACCAAGCACATCAAGGCGGACGTTGCAAAAGTCGAGGGCGTAAATGATGCCTTTGACCTCGTCATCCATGATTACGGCAACGATTTTGTGCTCGCATCCGTCAATGTCGAGGTTGACCACAAGCTAACCGCCAGCCAGATTGACGATTTGTCGCGCACTATCCAAAAGACTATCTATAAAAAATACCGCGTCATCATTAACTCGGTTGGTATTTATGCTATTGATCTAAACGACGAGACAATAGAGAAGCTCTGGCGCACGGTGGCGGAAATCCGCGAGCGCTACGAGCATATTATTAATGTCCACGGTTTCCATGTGGATCTCAATGATCGCGAAATCTCCTTCGATATTGTTGTAGATTTTACAACAAAAGACCGCAAAGCCTACTATCGCCAGTTCTGCCAAGAAGTGCAGGCCGCTATCCCAGACTATGCTATTAGCGTCACGCTAGACGCAGACATTACTGATTAATCTTCTTGAATTGTTTGCGGGCAATCAGGCCCCATTCGCCAAGTACTTCATCAATGCGCTCTTGGACGTCGTCCGGCGTGTTGCCGCCGTCGATTTCGCGCACCTTTACGCCATTCATAGAGAGCACGCGAATCATGCCGGTGACAGCGCGTTCATAGGCGTCTTGTCTGCGCTCTACGGCGGCACGTGTATCGTCGACACGTTTGCGTTTGACGAGGCGATTCCATAATTCGCCGCGCGGTACGCGCAGCACGATTGCGCCATCAAAGTGCGGCATATAGCCATGCTCAACCATCCAGTAAACTTGTTGCACGCTAGAAGGGAAGCCGTCCAAAACCAGTCTATCTAGACTATGCTGATAATTCGACAGCGTCTGCGCCAATACTTCGAGGTTTTTCTCGGCGTCGACCGTCATACCGTGGTTAAGTGCGAGCGTTACGTCGCGATCGTTAAGATTCATGAGCAAGTTGCGCGAAGAAATCCAACGCATGCCATGCCTTGCGGCCGTCTTTTGGCCCTGAACACTTTTGCCGGCACCCGGCGCACCAAAGAATGCAATCATTCGCACCCCTCTGGCAGTAGTATTAGGCCGAAGAAAGCGAAGAGATAGGCGGATTCGAACCAAAAGATTCCGTTCATAAAGAAATCTAAGCGCATCGCGTCGCAAACACAGAAGAAGATTGCATAGATTACGAAGAGCATTGAATATGCTAGGGTGATTTTGCGCTCGGCGCGGGCCATTTGCGTGACACCAATGAGTACCATTGCGACGAACATGATGCCGGCGAAGCAGCGATGAATTGTGGCTGGCATGCTTTCGTCTGGCACGTGCGGACTAATCGAGAGTGCCATAAATGCGCCAATAAAAACGTACATGAGAAAGCGCCAAACGAAGCCGCGGCTCTGCGCCTTAGTGAGCAGATAATAGACAGACAGAACAACAATTGCCATGTTGCCAGCACAGAAGAGTAGAGAACTCCATAAGTTTAGGCCGACGTAACGACTAATCGTGAGCGATGCGTCGCCTGCGCGCCCATCAAAGAGCCAATAAGATCCAATAATTCCAATGTATTCCAATGCAAAAATAAGCAGCGAGATTAATAAGAGTTTTTTACTTGGCTTTGTTGCGCTTGTGTCCATAAGGCCATTATAGCATTTTTGACAACTACTAAAAATTATATGAAAAGTATTGACGAAAACAGGTAAAAATGATAGAATAATATGCAAATCCTATGGGTGGGAGGTACATAGGCGGCCCGGTACCGGAAGACCAGGTCGTTTTTTGTACCAAAATGAGGTGAAAATATGAGTACAAACGCCGAAACCATAGAGAATAGAGAACAAACTGCAATCAAAACCGGGACGCTCCTCAAGCTTCGCGCCCTCGGCTATCATTTCGTGAAACGCACTTTCGATATTGTTTTTGCGCTGGTTGGCGTCATTGCAGCTTCGCCTCTGTTTCTTATTGTCGCAATTGCGATTAAGACTACTAGTAAAGGCCCAGTCTTTTTCCGTCAACGCCGCACGGGCAAGGACGGCAAGGAGTTTGATATTCTTAAATTCCGCAGCATGACTGCAGACAATGATGTTCGTGACCTTTCGAAAGGTGACCAGTATACGACGGTCGGTAAGTTCATTCGCAGAACTTCTATCGATGAACTTCCTCAGTTGATTAATATTGTAAAAGGCGAGATGTCTTTCGTTGGTCCACGCCCATGGATTCCTGAGTATTGGCAGAATATGAATGATGAGCAGCGCGAGCGCAATTCTGTACGTCCAGGTATTACAGGCCTTGCGCAAGTTATGGGTCGCAATAGCATTAATATTTTTGATAAGATTGGCTACGACCTAGAATATGTCCAATCGGCATCTATTCTTATGGATTTGAAAGTTATGGTTTTGACGATTAAGACCGCAGTGGTGGGCAAGAGCGTCAGCAATGGTAAGAGCGGCATCGCTGAAGATATCGAAGATCTTAAAAAGAAAAACCATAGGAGCTAATAATGAAGCAGGTGGCGTGCAAAAATCCTTTGGTTTCCATAGTAATTCCAGCGTATAATTGCGCTGCATTTATTTCTGATACTATCAAATCTATCCAAGCTCAGACTTATGAAAACTGGGAGCTTTTTGTTGTTGATGACTGCTCTGCGGACAATACAAAAGATATCGTAAATAGTTTCTCTGATGCTAGAATTAAACTAGTAGAGCAAAAGAAAAACGGTGGTGCTGCTAAAGCTAGAAACGTGGGCATAATGAAGGCAAAAGGAGATTATATAGCTTTTCTCGATTCTGACGATCTATGGCGTCCAGAAAAACTTGAGAAGCAAATCAGGTTCATGCAAGAGAATGACTCTGCTTTTTGCTTCACGGGTTATGAATTTGCTGATGAAAATGCAAAACCAAATGGCAAAATCGTATCGGTGCCGGCAAAAATTACCTACAAGCAGGCATTAAAAAATACGACGATTTTTACGAGTACCGTCATGTTTGATATGTCGAAGCTGAAGAAAGAAGACATTCTTATGCCGGACGTAAAAAGTGAAGATACTGCAACCTGGTGGAAGGTTCTGAAGACTATCGACTATGCTGACGGCCTAAATGAGAATCTTAGCATTTACCGCCGCAGCAAGAATACGCTTTCTTCCGATAAAAAAGAAGCGATTAGGCGCATCTGGAATCTTTATCGTAAACAAGAGCAGTTGAATCTTGTTAGCAGCTCCGTGAATTTTGTAGGCTACGCGTTTAATGCAGTGAAGAGGAGAGTGTGATGAGTACTGCTAGCCTCGAGAGCATGCCAAAAAGAACATTCAGAAGAGTATATTCTGTAATTGTTGGCTTTTTCTGGTATTATTCTCCTTTCAATAAACTCCGCAAAATGAAGTTCTATTCTGACGAAGAAGTCGTGGATAAGGTTCTAGACGGTTATTCCGTTTCGAGATATGGCGATGGTGAATTAAGAATAATTAGCAACACGCCATCTGATTTCTACCAAAAAAATGACAAAAAACTAGGGCAGGAATTATTTAATGTCGCCCATTCTGATGACACTAAAACTATAATCTGCTTCCCGAAGCCACTCAGCAGCCTCAAAGGCCTGAATATGAGCGCAAAGCTATTTTGGATCTCTAATTCTTTTTGGTATAAGAAATGGTGGCGCAAGTGTATCGATTTAAATAAGACTTACGGCAACACGCAGATTACTCGTCCGTATATTGATTATCGCAATAAAAGCGGAGCAAAAGAAAGATATGTTAATCTCAGCAGGATTTGGGATGATAAAAAAGTATGCATTATTGAAGGTGAAATGACTCATCTTGGTGAAGGAAATGATTTGTTTGCAGATGTAAAAGATATTAAAAGAATCATAGCTCCAGCAAAGAATGCATACGACGCTTTTGATGAGATACTGAAGAAAGCTCTTCGCGTAAATAACGATTATACATTCCTTATTGCTTTAGGCCCAACCGCCACTATTTTATCGCACGAATTAGCTAGGCATGGTCGCATCGCATTTGATGCCGGTCACGTAGATATAGAGTATGAATGGATGACTAGCGGCGCCAAAAAAAAGAAAGCGATTGCCGGAAAAGCCGTGAACGAGAAAAAGGTATGATATGACGAGAGTAAAAAATGCAATTAAACAAATGAAGTTACGTGATTTCTTTGCGCCGTTTATATTTTTAATTTTACTGATTCCATCAATAACCTTTAGACTAATCAACAAAATTAAAAAACGCAAATTGTGGCTCATAGCTGAAGACGGTCAGGCGAGGGATAATGGTTATCATTTCTATAGATATATTCGACTGAATCACCCAGATGACTATTGTTTTTATGCGATTGACTATGCATCGTCTGGGTTCGAGAAAGTGAACAAGCTAGGTAATACGGTTAGGTATGGCGGAGCTAGGCATTGGCTCTTTTATATGGCGGCCGATTTGAATATTAGCAGTCAGAAGGGTGGGAATCCTTGCCCGATTTTCTGGTATTTTATGCATGTTGTACTTGGACAATTTAAGAATCGCATTTTCTTGCAGCACGGAGTAATCAGCAACCAGCTCGATTGGCTCTATTATAAAAAGTGTAAGTTTAAGTATTTTATAACCAGCACTAAAAATGAGTATGAATATATTAAGAAATATTATGGGTATCCGCAAGAATCAGTTATCCTCACGGGGCTTTCTCGCTGGGACAACCTTATAAATAGCCAAGATGGCAATGCGATCCTTGTCATGCCTACATGGCGCAAGGATTTAGGATTGCAAGATAACCATTTTGATAAAGAGCGTTTTTTGAGGTCAGATTATTATAATGCCTGGAATGGGCTATTGAATGACGACTTGTTTATCGAGTTTGTGGAAAAGAATAATATACTAGTCTATTTTTATCCGCATCAAAGAATGCAATCGGCTCTTGGTTTATTCAATACGAAGAGTAAAAACATTAAAATAGTGTCGCTCGACGAAGATATACAAGAATTCTTTTCGAAATGTAGCATTATGATAACGGATTATTCGAGCGCGGTTTTTGATTTTGCTTATCTAAAAAAACCTATTATATACTATCAATTTGATAAAGAATATTTTCACGAAAAACAATATAAATCGGGGACTTTTAGCTACGAGAGGGATGGTTTCGGGAAAATCGTAATAACGCGTGGGGAGTTGATTGATGAAATAAAAAGAATCTATAAAAATGGCATCGATAACTTATATCTAAAACGAATCGAAAATACTTTTGTTTTTTACGATGGCAGGAATTCTGAACGCATATATAATGCAATTAAGAACAATGGGAGGGCGTCATGAAAATTATGCATGTTATGTACCAGGTGAACATTGGCGGGATTGAGAGTATTGTGATGAACATCTTCAGGGAGATGCATCAGAGAGCGGAGTTTGTGTTTTTAGTATATAAACAGGACAAGTTCGACTATGAGGATGAAATAGAGAGGCTGGGCGGGAAAATTATACGCATATCGCAACCGCGAGCCAATAATAGGATCAAGCATATAAAAGAGCTATTGTCTGTTTTAAAGACCGAGAAGCCCGATGTGGTGCATTGTCATACGTATTATGATTCTGCTAGTGTTTTGTATGCTGCAAAAAAGGCGGGGGTACGCGAACGGATTGCTCATTCTCATACGACAGAGTCGTTTAATATGTTCAGAAATATGATCCATAGCGTTATGCGAAAAAGCATAAATAAAAATGCGACAAAAAAAATAGCTTGCAGCAAAGAAGCAGGCGAATCATTGTTTGGCAAAAATGCAGAATTTGAAATAGTCCAGAACGGAATATCGACTGATAAATTCATGTTCAATGAGCAGAAAAGGATGGCCATCAGGAAACAGCTAAAAATTGGCGAGAATGAAGTGGTTATTGGGCATATTGGTCGATTCGCAGATGTTAAAAACCATAAACTGATGATAGAGATAGCAGATTCTCTCCGCAAAAGAAAATATAGTTTTCAGATGCTTCTTATAGGTGATGGCGATACGCACGACGACATAGCTAAAATGATAAACGAAAAAAAACTATGTTCTAAGGTCAAGTTGCTGGGCAATCAAATGCAAGCAAACTCGTTTTTAAGTGCATTTGACGTTTTTCTGCTTCCGTCAAAATATGAAGGGTTATCAATCGCGCTAATTGAAGCTGAGATAAATGGGTTGCCGTCTGTTATTTCTGAAGCGGTTCCACCGGAGGCGATTATTAACGACAATATATTGAGAGCCTCTATATATGAGTCTCCTGATACTTGGGCGAATCTGATCATTAAAATTAGCAAGCAGCGCAGACGGCCTAGCTATAACGGTATTAAAAAGTACTCATTGGAACGATTAATTGAGAAAATGGAGCGCATATATGGCATCAGGGGGAGCTGCGGAACGATAAGCATCATAATACCGGCTTATAATGCTTCTAGTTACATAGGCAGATGCATCGAATCGGCTATCGCTCAGACATATGAGAATATAGAAATAATCGTCGTAGATGATGGCTCAACTGACAACACTCAGGAGATAGTCCGAGAATATATGCACAGAGACACTCGTATTAGGCTATTGACGCAGAACAATAGCGGACCTAGCGTTGCGAGGATAAAAGGAGCTAAAAGCGCTACCGGCGACTATGTGATATTTGTAGATTCGGATGATTATATCTCTGAAAGAGCAGTAGAAAAGATAGCTGCAGGATTTGTCGATAATGAAGTAGACTCTGTTAAGTTTTGCGGCGTAACGGTTCCCGGCGAAGAAGAAATAGGTAGAATAAATAGTAAGGATGCAATTATTGACAAAGAGAAAAAAATGGAGCTTCTTCTTTTCTCTGACTCTTTTAGTACGCTATGTCTGCAAGCATTTAAGAAGGATGCATTTAATGATATTGTTATGCCGAAGAAGAAGATAACTTATTGTGAGGACTATTTATTGAGCTTTATGTTGCATAGAAATATAGAAACGACGCTGTTTATTGATGAGATCTTATATTATTACTGTGACAATAATTGCTCGACGACACGTACAAAGAATATTGCCGCATTATGTAAAAATGTAGAAGATAGAATGATGGTTAGCAGGATAATGACGGAGTATGTCTTAGGCGAGTATCGCAGCCAGGGCGGCGTCAAAAATAGTGCATTTGTAGTATATCAAATTGACCGGATCAGGAGAGACTTTATTAAACTAGTAAGCCAATCCGATATTCGGAAAAATGATTTTTTGGAGTTTGCCAACAAAATACTCGCATCGGATGACTACGTGTATATGCGCGAGTCGATAGATGCGAATGAAATAGAAAAGTATTTGAAAGATATGCCGTTTATGCGCAGAATTAGGAATGGGTATATCATAAGAGCTATATATCGAGGGGATGTTGAAAAGTTATGGTGGCTCGCGAGACTTAGGAGAAGGGGACATAAATGAAAAGAATAGCATTTAAAACGTATTATTTATATTATGCTAGTTTTTTGCTGACAGTATTTGTGTGCCTTTTAAATGCGTCTACCTTGGTAGAAATTTCCGGCAGTACTTATAGGGCGCTTATACTTATCGCCTGCGGCATATATGGATTAAAAATATTATTCGATAGGTATACGAAAAAACGACTATTCTTAATCATGCTATCGTCTGCAGCGATGGTATTCCTATATCTTTATGGGGCGCCAGCATTTCTTGTTTTGTTTTTTCTTGGTTCTATAGCTATTAAAGGGGTAAGCATCAGAAGAGTTATATGGATAGATATAGTAACTAAAGCAATGTTCTTGATTTCTCATGTTGCTCTATATGTCATTGATTGTCTGGCGGAAGGAATGGATGTGTTTTCGGCGACGACGGGCGAGACGTTGGGCGGCTCATTTTATTTTTCTAACCCAAACACTGTCGGCATGATTGGCATTTGGATTGCTATAGACTGGTTACTGTTAATAAAAAATAAAAAAATAAAAGACTTTTTCCTCCCAACCGTCCTAGCCTTGCTTATCTATTCAATTACGCTATCGCGTACATCGATCGGTGTTTTTGTTATATATCTATTTTTGCAGCTTATCAAGGATGGCAAGAGATTAGCGATTATTAGTAAATATGCATTCGTCCTATGCGCATTGCTATCAGTGTATGTTGTCACGTTATTATCGATGAATAACGATATCGTCGCTCAAGCTGACCATTTATTGTCTGGTAGGATATGGTATTCGATAGTCGCATATACGGCAATGGGTTGTCATGTAATGCCATTTGCCAGCGGCGAAGAATTTATGCAAGTATATATAGTTGATAATTTTTATATTAAGTGCATTGTGTATTATGGGATAATTACTATGTTTATGTATTTTATGCCATATGTATTGCTGCCCAAGGGGGCAGAGCAAGACGTTAAGCGTGTCTCAATTATTTCTGCTATCTGCATGTTATTCGAGAATACGACGGCCAACATTGGCCTAGCGCTACCGTATCTAGTAATGGCCGATGCGATTGTTAATAAGACGGAATCGGAAGCAATTAATGACAATAAAAAGGAATGCAATAAATGAAGGAAAACAAGAGAGGATTGCATTCTAGCGGAAGGGCAGCAATTAAAAACCTAAGCGGCGCTGTATTAGCTAACATCGCATCGATACTGGTAGGCTTTTTTGCGCAAAAAATATTTTTGCTATTTCTAAATACTGAATATCTTGGATTGAACGGCCTGTTCTCGAATATTATATCTATGCTCGGTATTTTTGAACTTGGTATAGGATCTGCTATTACATTTAGTCTATATAAACCACTAGCAAATGACGACAAGCCTACAATAAAATCGCTAATGAATTTCTATAAAAAGGCTTATAGGATTATTGCGATTATAGTTGCGCTCGTAGGTGGAGCAATAACATTTGTCTTACCGTACTTGATAAAAGAAGTGACGATCGACATTAATATATATGCCGTCTATCTATTATTCTTAACGGACGTTGTTTGTTCATATCTACTGTCATATAGACGCTGCATTTTGTATGCTGATCAGAAGAATTATCAGATTAGCTATATTCATATCGGGTATCTAGTAATCATGAACGCTTTGCAGCTTTGTCTCTTGGCTATTACGCACAACTATTATCTGTATCTTGGCGTTAAGATAATTATGCACGTAGCCGAAAACCTGGTGGTCCATTTTATAGTGCGCAGGCAATACTCATATTTAAATAACACTAATGGCTCCGTATTAGACAAAAAATTAGAGAAGGATATATTCCAGAAGATTCGTGCTCTTCTTTTTCATAAGATTGGCACCTTTATAGTTCTAGGCTCAGATAATATCATTATTTCGAAATTTATAGGCCTTGTCGAAGTGGGTCTATATTCGAATTATTACTTAATATCAAATGCATTTCAGCAATTAATAGGGCAAGCAATTCAGGCATTGACGCCTACCGTTGGCCGCAAGCTAGCTATCGATGCTACAGAAAAATCATACGGGGCGTTTAAGAAGACGCGTTTCGCGGGTTTTTGCCTGTCGTGTATTGCCGCCGTATTATATATGACATGCATGCAGCCGCTCATAAAGCTGTGGCTTGGCGAACAGTATTTGTTAGGAATATTGACCCTTGCGATGTTATCACTTAATCTATTCCAGAGATTGCAGCGCTCTGCTTTCGGCATCTTTAAAGAGGCGGCGGGCATTTATTACGAGGATCGCTTCATTCCCATAATCGAGTCGATTCTAAATATCGTAGTATCGATTATATTGCTGCAATTCTTTGGCCTCGCCGGTGTCTTTATGGGTACAACAATTTCCGGCCTGGCTTTGTGGTGCTATAGCTATCCAAAATTCGTTTATAAAAAACTATTTAAGCGTAATTACTGGCAGTATGCGCGCGAGACGGTTGGCTATATAGCTATATTCGTGGTCTGTGCTGCTGTATCATTTTTTATAACTTCCGTAATGACACTCAATAACGTCCTTGCTCAACTTGCCGTAAATTCCGTAATCTCATTTATGGTCTGCGCCGTCATTATTGCTATTGCGCTCCATAATACCAGTAGCTTTAAGTTCTTTGCTAATAAGGTTTTGCGTAGATAATCCGGCATGCATAGGAGAGCTATCTGATTTTATGTATGTCCTAGAGAAAAAGCGTGCGTTTTTCTATTATGTTATAAGGTTTACGAGCAAACCATATCTCCCCGCTATTTGCCGCCGATAATAATATGTATGTGCTGTACCATTCGGCGCCTGGCGTATCTTTAATGATTGCCAATAAATCATCCTCGGATATATATGCAAAACAGAACATAAATAGCCAATATTCGCCGAATGAGGAATAGCTAGGAGCTAATTCTACTTTTCCTTTTATGCTATTTTTGACGATTTCTTTTATATTGTCTGTTTTGAAATTTATTAAGTACCCATTGTTGACGTTTTGTATAGTACCGGCAAACTTGCCTTTCTTATCGATTTCTTTTAAGTTGGATTTTAAAACGTCGGCACTCGTAGCTTTGCCGCCTATTTCTTCGATTACTTTTAGGCTGACTATTTCTTTTTCGTCAATCGGCCTGGTAACCTCTACTCCTAAATCAAGCTTCTTGCTCTGAAGATCAGGCCTTTCGACTAGCGGCCCGAAACTAAAATAATTTTTCAGCATATGCTTGTTGTAAAGTGATGGCACAGTCGGCTGGCCGGCTAGAAATAGCGCCTGCAACATATTATCCATGCTATATAATGGAGACGTAAGAATATCCAGAGCTACTTCCTCTGAATAGTTCTTGTCGGTAATGATTCTATGCCAATCTATGTTCATATGTTTTAATCTTATAATAAAACATGCGCTGATGTCATTCCAATCTCATTCTTATTATTTGCACCCCCGTGCGCACTTTTGCGTTATATCCGCTCTCCGTGCGAGAAGTGCAATAAGCTTCTTTGCAAGATCGGCGACGCTTCGTTTGGTATCTATCTTTTGCATCCGGCCTTCATTATGGTCTGCGACAAACTAATTGTTCGCAATGAAGCAACTTTCCTAATTACTTTCATCTTCGCCGCCGCCGTCTTCGCCATGCTGCATGTAATCATCATGAACCGCCGCATTATCGGGAAGGTAGCAGGGCGCGCGATAAAACGCTAAAGAAGACATAGCGTCCAATTCTCTATATGCGCGCTATAGGCTAAATATTTTGCTAATATCTTGGTATTGTTTTCGGATAATATTTTTCCATTCCTGAGTCTCATTGCGTGTTGAGATATCGTTTTTAGAGTAGACAAGTAATACTCTTACGATTGCATTTCTATCGTCCAGTAGTAGGATACATCTATTTCCAGACGCTTTTGGCGAAATTTTTATCCCGAAGATGGCAAAATCTAACTTGACTAATCGGAAATTGTCAGACATCGATATTAAGTCGGCTCGGTTTGTCTTTAGCATATTGTGAATATGCTCGCACATAAAAAGAATGTCATTTCTAGTTCTATCCCACTGCGATCTGTATTTCTTTTCAAAATTCTTTACGAAATGACGTTCAGCATAGTTGTCAAAAATGACTCTATATTTTTGCTGGTCCATATATCTTGTCTGGCTCCTCTTGGAATATGAGACTATATGGAATAACTTCGCCATCTAGGCACGCTTGCCATGGCATCTGCTCGTGCGTAAAACTTACGATATCTTCAGTAGACTTTCCTTGCCAGGCTTCGGATATCTTCTTGATCACGTTGATTTCCTTATCTGATAGTTTTCCGGTCGGTGCCTCGTTTTCTGTAAGAGAGAACATAATGGCATGGCCGCTCGTCTCGCGCTTAATGGCTCCATCCTCTTCCATCTCGTCTAGAGCACGGAAATAAATATCAGCTACTGGGCCACGAGGTAGCTTACGATATGTCATGCCAGACATTGGTACGGAATTCTCGTAATACCATATAAAGTCAGCTAAGTATACCAACTTAGCGAGTTTTGTTTTTGTTATCTTATGATCAGCTCTATCTGAGCCATATTTTATAGCATTGAGAATGATTTGTTTGTACTTATCGACTGCTGGTATTGTGCTAGCAAAAACAGAGGAACCGTCCGAGATTCCAATAATGTCGTCGATCCCAATATGCAGAATTGATGAAAGAGCCTCAGCTTGGCTGATAGTTAATTCCTTTTTGCCAGTCTCTATGTTGATATATGTCGGTCGACTAACGCCGATGGCTTGGGCAACGTCCCCTTGGGAAAGGCCGCGAACTTTCCGTGCCTCGATAATCGTACTTTGTATTTGCCCACTCATGTCCTATCCTTTCGCTTATGTTAATTAATATCTTAACATACATTGTAATAAATATCAACTGAAAATGTAAAAAATTTTTACAGAAATATATGCAAATATTGACATAATAACGAAGTGCGTGTTACTATGAAAATGCCGAGCTCTTGGAGTTTGGAGGTATAAAAGAGGGCGCCTTCGATAAGCGCCTCTTCAATAAAAACTGTGATGAGCTTTTATTCTCGTATAATACCATAATAATAACCGCAGGTCCATGAACGAAGAGATAGATGGCGGAAAGAAAGCTGAATATGTCGGTTAAGATTATATCTTACGATTTGGGGCAACCAGAGATGTCGCAGGCGTATAAAAGGCTGATAGGCGCAATTAAAGAATTGGGCGCCTGGGCTAAACCGCTGGAATCTTACTGGTTAGTGGATTGCAATAAGACGTGCTCTGAGGTTCGTGATTTACTTGAAGCCTATCTAGATAATAATGATAGGCTCCTCGTTATTGAAACTCCTCTTAACGCTTGGGCTACGCGAAATATTCACGGAGCAGTTACTGATTGGATGAAGCGTCATTAAAGTGTGTTACTCATAATAAAACCAGACCATCTTCTGTCTGGTTTTATTATTTCTTTACTCACTGGCAAATGCTGTCGTTTTATTATATAATATACCAATCATGGACCCAGAAACAATCACTATTAACGACCAGCTCGTCAAGCTTCCAAAACACGTCGCCATTATTGTTGACGGCAACGGTCGCTGGGCTAAAGAGCGCGGCCTCACTCGCATGCAGGGGCACGACGCCGGCTTCAAAAATCTCAAGAAACTCGCTAATCATATCTTCGACCGCGGCATCAAAGTCGCCAGCTTCTACGTCTTTTCTACCGAAAACTTCAAGCGCAGCGCTGAGGAAGTTGGCCACCTTATGGACATCTTCGTCATCCTTTGTCGTCGCGAGCTCAAAACCTTCATGAAAAACAACATCAAAGTCGTCTTTAGTGGCGGCGATGCGCCGCTCCCGCAAAAAGTCATCGAAGCGCGTGATTGGATCGCCGAGCAAACCAAAAACAACACTGGCGGCATCATTAATTTCTGCCTCAACTATGGCGGCCGTGCCGAAATCGTCCATGCCGTCAAACGCATTGCCGCAGAAAAATCAGCAGACGAAATCGCCAACCTTACTGAGCAAGATTTCTCCAAATATCTCTACCAAGACCTCCCAGACGTCGACCTTATGATTCGCACCAGCGGGGAGCTACGTCTCAGCAACTTCCTCCTCTGGCAAAATTCCTACGCCGAATTCTACTTCCCAAAGACTAAATTCCCAGACTTCAGTGCCGACGATTTCGACCAAGCCCTTGTCGAATACACTCTTCGCGACCGTCGCTTTGGCGGCATCAAAAACGCCTAATACGCTTACGCTAGATATTGTATAATATAGCCATGAGTATTGGCTTACAGAGTCATTTCACCTTACATAGCCATGCGCACAAAGATAAGCACCGCAGGCATTCTTCTGCTGATTTAAAAGGCGGAAAATCTTCCGATTGGGATAATTTAGAGCATGACGTGCGCGCAAAAATCAAAGACGAGCGCAAACAGGAGGCTCGTGCCGATCGTGAGAATACCAAGGCCTGGCAAGAGGATTGGAATAATCTCGGCTCATCGAAAAAACGAGAACTCATTGCGTGGGCCTGCGAGGAAAATTCTCCTCTTGGTCTCTATGAATTTTGCAAAGAACATGGCGACATTCAGCACGTATTAAGAACCGGCGAAGGTTATAGACTTGTTCAGTTCTATCAAGAAAAAGCCCAATCCCTCACTGGCAACGAGCAGGAAAGAAAAGCTCAATATATCCAAATTGCTGACCGTGTCAAAGAGGCTGACCAGCATTGTGGCCTCGAAAGTGGGGAATTCTACCGCCGGTGGAATGATGCTATCACTGACGAAAGCATCGACCCAGTCACTACAGATGCCTTATCTCTTAGTGAACTTTATTCTCGCAAACACGACCAATTCGCAGGGCTTATCTGCGACGATCTTCATGACGGTCAGCTCGAAGCGCAGGTTGATTCGCTCCAAAAATCTCTCGACAATCTCCCGGAAGACAAGCAGCTCAAGCTTGCTGCCAAATCCCTCGCTGATTATATGGAAGAGAATTTTTTACTTCCGTCCTCATCTAATACTCCGCATTGGATGACGCCTTTTATCGTAAAGAACGACCTCGAAAAAGGCAGGGGATACAAGTATAAGGAAAAGATAACAACCAATAATGAGTATATGCGAAACGAGCAGGCTCAGTACGGTCAATCCACCTTTATGCTGGCACTGCTCGAAAAATTTGATGCTCACAACGGCTTAACGCCAGACGCTTACGCTGCCGCCTTGGAGCGCAGAGCGGAATCTGACCAACAGTCAAAAGCCATGGAAAAAATCGGCGAAGAACTCATTACTGCCGCAAACGAAAAAGAGGAATAAAATCTAATCGCCGGCTTCTAATCTTGCCGGATCATAAATCTCAAACGGCACCACGATTACATCGAGCGTGGCATGTTGGCCGTCTTCGGCAATCTCGACTTTCGATACATAGCCAACCATCCCGCGATTAATTAACACCTCGGTCTGCCCAGGTGAGTAGCTCAGGCTGTGGTCCAACATCGCCACGGACGTCTTATATCCGCCCGGAATATGGTAATGCACCTCGACATTCCCGGATCCAACCCATAGCGTACTATCATGATCAGTAAAACTATTTTCTTTCTTCAGCGCGGTCGACGTAAAGCTGCGCTCGACCATCATTTTGCCTTCCATTTGCGCCAGTTCTGCAATACTATGTACGCCGTACTGACTAAAGCCACTCAGATCCGTGCCGCGCACTGTCTCAAAATTTTCGGCCGGCGCTGGTGCTGCGCAAATCGCCTGGTCAATTTTGCGTGCCGTCGCTTTGCACTCCGCCACTTTTTCTGGCGTCTTTTTGCCTAGTTTTTCGTAATCCCAGAACCCGCGCTCCACGGTGTTAATCCATGCAAAATTATACGACGAGTAATCGCGCAAAGCACCTTTCTGCTCGCTCGAGATCGACTCATCTGCCTGCTCTAAATAATCTGGATTATCCTCCAAAAACTCATCCGCCGAATCATAACGCTTCGGCTCCGCATCGAGCTGCGCATTAATATAATCCACCACTTCACCTGCTTTGCCCATCGACTCAATCCCGCGCAAATAAAAACCCGTCATCGAGTCTGCGGAACTATGTGGCAACTCGGTTAGATGTTTACTTTCGCCGTCCTCGTTATTCTTCGGGAACTCTTCCATGGCTAATTCTTGCACTTTAGGGAGCTGTCTTTTGGCATTACAATCACGATGCCGGTCGCGTTAACTTTATCACTAGTAACCAAATAATCCAGGTCATACCATCCAGACTTCGTCGAAGTCGTGTTTGAAACAAAGACTTTGCCATTACTGCTATCGTAATCAATTGCCGGCATCTTATGCATACTGGTCGTGAAGTCGTTCGTAACGCCATCCTTCTTTTCTATGAGAAAAATCACACCGCCGCCGCCCGAAATCGCGTTGATAATCTTCGTCTTCCAGCTACTCTTGTCGGACGAATAATAAGTCGCAGTCATATAATCCTTTGATTTTGGATACATCGACATCGCAAGATCGATATCCATACCACCCGACTCGGTCGAGAGCTTTGCTGGCGTAAAATCCGTCAAGCCGAAGGAGTTGAACATCACTGCGATCGAAGTTCTATAGCAACCACGCGAGTAGAGCGTGCCTTGATTACCTTCGCTGTTTGTGCCAGCCGGTAGACTGCTCCAGAGTTCGTCGCTCTGCTGATAACGATAAAAAGTCCTACCAAATTTGTTTGTATAGAGCGTCGTGCGCTGACCGTAAACGGACTTATCGATTGCGACGCTTGGGTCTGGGCCGCAAAGCCTATTCCAACTGCCGTCGCCTGGCGTCGTAGGCGTAGATGGATCGTCACCGGTACTGCTGCCGCCACCACCACCGCCGCCGCTGGAAGGTGGCGTTACTGGCGCAGTAATCGTACCAATTCCCGTATCGCCCCCGATATTATCTTCAATATCCGTAGACTTCTTCGGGATAAACAAGTTAGCGAGTAGGGCAAGCAATACCCAAGCAATAATGCCGACTACAACTTCTAGCATGCGCTTCTTCGCTTTGGCAACCTGAGCCTCGTTGTCTCTCGCACTCATCCATAAGAAGCCGCAGACAATGATGCCAACCGTGCCGGCCAAAACAATCATGCCAGTGAAAATAGTAATTATTAAGCCGATTAATCCGCCAATATCTACGTTGCCGGCGTCGTCGCAAAATGCGGTTAGAATTGTTGCGCAAGAACCTTTATTGACGTCAGCAATTGTGCCATCACCACCAGAAGTGTTGCCGTCACCAGAGGTATCACCGTCACCAGAGCTAGGCGTATCACTGGATGGGGTGCTGTTATTTCCAGCATATTTATCTTCGGCCTTTTTCTTAGCGTCGGCCCATGAAGTAGAAACAGAACCAGTGCTTGTTATTTCGCCAGCTGCATTGGAAGCAATATAGCTACATACCTTCTTAGCTTTAGTCGTAGCTAGATAGCTACACTTTAGATAATTATATACGTTAGTACCGACACCGCTTTCACAAGCGCTACGAGCAGAACCGTTTTGCTCCGAACAATTCGATCCCGTACCGTTCAAAGTAGCCGTATCATTATATAATCCCTCAATATTACCCATATCGCAGGCATACTGGTCATTGCTTGGCACGCCAGCACAGTTGGTCCAAGCAGAAGTCATATTATTGCTAAAGCAAATAGTAGATATTATCGCCAAACCAACGCCGATAAAGATTTTCTTTTTCATTGTTTTACCTCGACCTCGCTATAATTTGCAGGGCATTTTTTGCCCGCGTCATCAAAACCCTTTAGACTGCGGAGATGCTCATAAAAAGAAATCTTTATACAGTTATCGTTTGTCTGCATAAATATTACTTTCAAATTGCCATAAGGATACACGTCGTTTTCTATAGTCTTAGCCGTGAGCTTGACCGTCGCATTATTACATACAGAATCAGACATAGCTTCTTTGCCGAGCTCTTTCGCAAAAGCATTGCCGGCGCTAATGAGATTTTTGCACTGGCTGGACGTGATTGAGGTTCCGTTCTGGCCGGCACTCCAGATTGCTGGGCCCAATGTAGTATCCTTCAATACATATTCGTCTGCGTAATAGCCGGTATCGTTTGTTTTAGTTACGTCGTCTCCGTGCTCGACTGACGGGCGATTATAGACAATAACAAATAAAACTATCAGCGCTATGGCTGCTAGGACCGCAATTGCGAATAATATAATCCACTTCCGTGATGTTTTTTGTGGTTGATCGTTTGGTGCCGTATCTGGATAAATCATCCAAGATGGCGTAGTTGGCGTGGTTGGATTATTGTTTTGCGGATCCATTTTCTTGACCAAAATACTATTGCTTATATTTTACCATTCCGTGCTCGAATAGACCATATTGGCCACTGAGTTCGAATGGTTTTTCAAGCGGCTCAAACTCTAGATTTGCTGTATCTTTTGCGGCTGCGCCCTCGGCAATCGAAAGGGTAATATGTGGCACTTCTAGCGCATCGCAGGCCGCCTGAATTGCTGGATCTTCTGCCTCAATTTGTACAAGCAAACCTTCGTTGCGGCCATCGTTGCCGTAGCCGACTGCCATAATGCGCGCGCCGCTGCCTAGGCTGTCGAGATTTAGCTGCTCTACGCCAGGGCGAAATGCGGTTGTAACGTGTGGCGTCGCGATGCGCTTATCGAGAGTCGCTGGCGCCTTGCTGTATAGGTCATCTGGATCAATGAATAAGCCAGTATACAAAACATTTTCGCGCATAATTTCTAGATTCCTTTCTTCTTCCGAGGCATTATTGAACGCTTTCGTGCGCTCCATATCAATCAAAGATTCGTCATAGAGCAGGGCATGCTTGCTCCAAAAATCTTCCGCTTCCATGACGTCTTCGCCTTTGCTAATACATGGATCCCAAGGTTCGCGTGGCGCTTTTTCGCCGGCATAACTCGTCAGCAAAACATAATTGCCGTCGCCTTCCATATCGCGATCTTTTGCGAGCACGACTACGACAGAATTGGTCGGCTGCGGTTCGCGTCCATGCACCATTGGCGTACGTCCGCTGCGGAATTTGCGGAAAACCATCTCAATATCATCATCTGGACCTATCTCTACGCAAGCCTGTGTGCCGACTTGGCGGTCAAAATCAACCTGTTCTACGACGTGGGTATTGCCCTTAGTATCGATGGTCGAAATTGCGGTTGCGAGCAGCTCTTTTGTTAGCCCGCTCTCTGCGTGAAAATGACTATCCATGCGGTCGCGCACGGTTGCGCCATCTGCTGTCACACCTAGAACTGGGCGCTCCTGCTCATCGTTTTCTCCACTTAGAACTAAGGATTCTTTCATCTTAAACCAATTATAACATCAAGAAAAAAGAGCCAAAAAAAATGGCTCCCCCGGTCAGACTCGAACTGACAACCTCGAAGTTAACAGCTTCTTGCTCCACCATTGAGCTACAGGGGATTGCGTGTATTATTGTACCAAAAAACTACCTAGTCGTCAACATCTTAAAAACGGAAATAGATGAACGGATTATAAGAGTCGCAAACCAAGAAAGCTATCGCAATTCCAAACATCGCAAGCAGTGCTAGATATTTCACCGCGATAAAGCCGGCCCACTTTTGCTCGAGCTTGCAGAAAGCTATTCGCAAATATGGTGTGGTGAATAGAATTCCGACCAATAAATATGGTAGAGAAACGATCACGGAATAATTGCTGTAGAATATTTCGGACTTTGCGAAGCTGGCGCCGATGCCGAACATTTTGCCTAGCGTTTCGCCGAGCATAGCTAGATCTTCTACTCTAAATATCGTCCAGCCAACCACCACTATGAGCATCGTCAAAATATATCTCACGGCTTTTGGCAGCTTATTGAGTGGCTTCGCAAGTAGTGTGCCTTCGAGCAATAAAATCACGCCGTAATATAAGCCCCAAATAATAAAGTTCCAATTCGCGCCATGCCAAAAACCAGTTAGTGCCCAAACGATTAAAATGTTACGGATCCATTTAATCTTCGACACGCGGTTGCCACCGAGCGGGATATAAACGTAGTCGCGGAACCACTTTGATAACGAAATATGCCACCTGCGCCAGAAATCTTTGACGCTCGTTGCGATGTATGGATAATTGAAGTTCTCCAAAAAATTGAAGCCAAACATTTTTCCGAGACCAATCGCCATGTCGCTATAGCCAGAGAAGTCGAAGTAGATTTGCAACGCATAAGCAATCGCCGCGAGCCACAATCCCCAAGTCGAAACTTCCGCAATTGGCTGCTCGTATAGCTTGTCCGCAATGAGTGCTACATTGTTCGCAATAATCACTTTCTTCGCCAAGCCAAGAATAAAACGTTTGGCACCCGCTACTACCAAATCAACGCTTTCTTTGCGTTTCGTGAGCTGTTTTTCGACGTCAGAATATTGCACGATTGGGCCCGCAATCAACTGCGGGAAGAGCGCGATATAAGTCGCGAGCGTAATGATATTTTTTTGGACCTTCACTTTGCCGCGATAAACATCAATCACGTAGGATAAAATCTGGAAAGTATAGAAACTAATGCCAATCGGCAGCTCAATCAACGGCAGATTCAGCTGCGCCCCCGTCGCAGACTCAAAAATCGACACGCCGAAATTGAAATATTTAAAGAAGCCAAGCAGGGCAATGTTAAAAATAATTGCAATTATCAAAATCGACTTTTTGCGCTGTTTTTTAACATGGCCAATCCAGCGCGCGAGCCAGTAGTTCGCGACGATCGAGACTAGCATTAATGCAATCAATTTCGGCTCGCCCCATGCATAGAAAAGTAGGGAAGCAAGGCAGAGGATGATATTGCGGAATTTCCTGTCTGCCAAATAATAGAGTAACAAAGTTACCGGCAGGAACAAGGTAATAAATGTGAGGCTACTAAATAACATCCTAGCTCATCCCCTCCAATTGGTCAGTTAACGCCGGAATATATGCGCCGCTATTTGGCACTAACAAGAAATATTCAAAATCATTTTCGGTAATAATCTTTTCAAATTCCGTCTTCGTACACAAGCGCGGATCGATTACGAATGTCTGATTAAAATGAGAGGCGACGAGCTCGTCAATCGCGTTCGTGTCACTGTAACCTATCATTAGCAAATTGCCTTTTTCTGGCTGGTGAAAATCGAATTTAATCGTCGCGTAATCTAGCCCATAAAATGCGCCATAGGAAGTAGCGCCAGCTTCCGTTCTTTTTGCTGAATCCGAGAAGAATTCATCCTGGTGTCCGTAGATAGTTTTCTCGCCATTCACATAAGTATCGTGCGCTTTAGTCTCAAAGCGGTACGCAGTAAACTTCTCATGCGAAAGCGTCGGGTATGCGAACCTATATTTTGAGCCTTGAAAATCGTAATTAAAAGCCACTTTTTCGGCCGGCTTTATCGTTTCTTCTTCGTCGCTAAGTATGAGGCGAATAATTTCCTGGTAACCGCGGTAAGAGCCGGCATAATTCCAGTGATGATCGGTCTTCGTGAATAGCTTTTTATAGTTGTCGTAGCTACCTATTTTCAGTGCTGACTGTTTGAAGGCAGGGTAATAAGAAGCGAATCTATTTACATATTCTTCTTCCATTTCTGGATGGTCAAAATCCGCCGTCGATTCCAGCGTTACTAAATACTGATACTTATTTTCGATAGGCAGATTAGAATAGTAGTTTGAGCTTTCTTTGATGGCAGCTTCGTTTGCCTTAACGTAGTCATAATAATGTCTCACTAAATAATCGTCGCCGGAATAGAAATATAAGCCGTCAGCAATCAGACGATAATTGCTATCTTTCTTCTCGCTAATCCAATTGAGCCCGTTAAAAAGTACGCGTTTTGTGTCGAGATATTTTGTGCGAATCGACTCGCTCGCTGGCATTTGATCGGCCAAAGCTTTTTCGAGGTTATTTTGAAAATCGCCATGCCAAAATTCTTTTGCATTTAGCTCTGGCATTCTGTTTGCATAGCGACCTTCCAAATCAAGCGGATCGGCCTTCTCGCCAACCACAAATAAACGTGCCCAAACTACAGGCAGAGACAGTAAAAATAGAACTAAAAATACGCGCCCACATACGCGTTCAACTTTTTGGTTGTACCTCCGCATTGATTTTATTATAGCACCCCTGAAAACGCTTGCGCTTTTCTTGCAAATATACTATAGTGACTTTACGACTAGGTCAAAATAAAAAGGTCAAAAAACAATGAGAAAAAAGAGCATTACTATTGCGGTAGCTGTCGCGCTTGCAGCTATTTTGCAGTTCGCCCTAGGCAGCTCTGTGAGTGCCGCGGCGCCAGTATATAAAGATTACAGCGAATTGGAGCCAGTCATCTCCGAGGACGGTGCTTCCACTCGCCTGTACTTCACAGAAGACACCCGTTTCACCATTAAGCAGATGGCTAACGATGAAGATGCCGAGACGAGCGTCACGATGGACAAGATGTATATTGTCCGCCCGGGCCGCGAAATGATTGTCTTGATCGAAAATACTACAGCCCGCGATAAAGACGGTAATCCAATCGATGTTATCTTTCGCCTAAATAATGCTCATAGCTATACGGATGTCATCATGAACGGTGAGCCTACAACAGTCGCAAACTACTTCGGCGTTCAATTCTCTAGCACTACCTGTGGCTATGACGGTGTAAGTGAAATGATTGAGCAAGCTAGCTGTCGCTATACTACTCTTGGCCCTGGTGACCCTATTGTTTTTTGGCTTGACGCTAACTATAGCTACGGCGACCTTACCGTAGAATACATTAAAAAGGGAAGCTATAATAACTCTACCAAGCGCGGTACTCCTGCCGGCATTACCAAGATTACCTACATGACCTACGATTACGACGTTCCTCTCCCGGGCGGCGTAAGTACTAATAGCGCTCTTTTCGGCGGCAATGAAGGTATTGCTACGCTCGACGGTCCTAGCCAAGTAGTAAATTACTACAACAAGAACGTCAGCGCGACTGACACGCACTTCATCGAACGCGATAATGGCCTCGCAGTTACCTCCATGGGAGCAAACCACAGTGGTAGCTTCAACGGTATTTATTGGGGCGGTTCGTGTTTCTCAGTTGCTAGTAACTTGCAGAATTCTTCTCATACTGTCCGTTATTCCGCTACTACCGCCGGCGTTGCAATGATTATCGGCTCGCCAGTCGCTGTCGATACTCCAGCGCCAAAGAAATTTGTCGAGGAAGACAAGGTAGAGAACCACGTCAACGTTGGTGTAGATTTTGATTATTCTATCGAACAGGTCGTCCCAGAACTCTACAGCTCCGAAAACGATGTCCTCGCTTTTGCCTCTCTCTATGGCAAGTATCCAAACATGAAAACGAATCACAATTACACTCGTTTCGAAATCGGTGACACGCTTAATGAAAGCCTCGTTCTTCCAGATGCTTCCCGCGTGAAGGTTTATCGCGAAGGTGTCGACGTTACGAACGAATTTGATATTACAATTAGCGGCCAAAATCTCCTCGTTAAAGCCAAAAATACTGCACTCTTAAGCAACGATTTCTACGGCGGCAACCTCAAGATTGTTCTTCCAGTCAAAGTTAGAGAAAACTTCACTGACGCAATCTTCACTAACGCCGCAACGACGACCTATCAGTATACTGGTATCACGGTCCGCAACAAGCAATCCAACCCAGTTACGACCTACGTTTACCACAAGCTCACGACTCGCTACATCGACAAGGATACCGGCAAGCCAATTGCTGATCCAGTCGAAGCAGATTATCCGCATAACTACGAATATACGACCAAGCCACTCGCTACTATTCCTGAGGGCTATACGCTCGTAGAAACCCCATCCAATGCCAGCGGCACCCTCGATGGCAACACTGTCGTAACTTACTATTACAAAGGTCCAGATAATCCAAGCACTCTCGATCAAGATTACTCTCCACTCGCCTTCGTCTTCGGCGGCGCTATCGCCGGTGCCGGCGCAATCTTCTTTGCAGTCTCCAAACGCCGCTAGGGCATGTTAAAATAGAACAAAGAAACAGGAGGTTTTTCTATGTGTGGAATCGTCGGTTATGTAGGTAAGAAAACCGCTCAAGACGTACTTGTTGGTGGACTTCGTAGATTGGAATATCGCGGCTATGACTCCGCTGGTATCGCAACGTTGGATGATAATAATGAAGCTCATATTGCTCGCTCAGTCGGTAAGATTGCAGAGCTTGCGAATGTTCTAGAGGGCGCTCCTCAGACCGGTCATCTCGGTATTGGCCATACCCGTTGGGCAACCCACGGTGGCGTCACTGAGACTAACGCCCATCCTCACCACGTAAAGAATATTTACATGGTTCATAACGGTATTATTGAGAACTACAAAGAGCTCAAGGCTGAACTTTCTGATAAAGGTTACGAATTTGCTTCTGATACTGATACTGAGGTTCTTGCTGCTCTTGTTGATAGCAATTATACTGACGGCGTCACACTTAAGGATGCTGTTGCTAAGGCTCTTAAGCGCGTTCGCGGCACCTATGGTATTGCTGTTTTCTCGCCAAAAGAACCTGGCACGCTCATCGTCGCTCGCCTCGGCTCTCCATTGATTATTGGTCTCGGTCAGGGCGAAACTATTATTGCATCCGACGCTTCCGCGCTTCTTGGCTACACTCGCGAAGCTATCTATCTTAATGATGGCGAACTCGCTGTTTGTAATAAAGATGGTGCCGAGGTCTTTACGCTCGGCCTCAAGCATCTCGACAGCAAACCAGAAACCATCGAAGGTGACCTTGCTCAGATTCAGAAGGGCGGCTACGATCACTTCTTGCTCAAGGAAATCATGGAGCAGGCAACTACGCTTCATAATACTTTGAGTGGCCGTATTGACCCAGACGCTGGTAAGATGCATCTTGGCGGTCCAAACCTCACCGAAAAAGAAATGCGCGATATCAAGCATATCGTCATTGTCGGTTGCGGCACTGCTTACTACGCTGGTCTCCTTGCTTCCTACTACATGGAGCAGCTCGTTCCAGATATTACTACCGAGGTTGTGATTGCTAGTGAATATCGTTATCGCAGCTTCCATCTTCCAGAGAACACTGTTGCACTCATCGTTTCCCAGTCTGGTGAAACCGCCGATACGCTCGCCTGTCTTCGCGAAATTAAGAAGCGCGGCGCCAAGGTTCTCGGCATTGTTAACGTTGTCGGTTCCACGATTGCTCGCGAGGTTGATGGCGGTACTTATGTCCACGCTGGCCCAGAAATCTCCGTCGCTTCCACTAAGGCCTTTACGGCTCAGGTCGTAACTATGCTCATGTTCGCCGGTATGATTGCCGAATATCACGGCGGTGATCCAAAGCTTATCGCTGAGTTTACTCGCGAGCTCGCAATTCTCCCAGAAGAAATCGAGAAGACTCTCAATACCCACCACGACACTATGAAAGCACTCGCAGAGAAGTATGCTAAGTTTGACCATGCGCTTTACCTTGGTCGCGACACTGCTTACCCAATCTCTCTCGAAGGTGCACTCAAACTCAAGGAAATTTCCTACATTCATGCTGAAGGCTACGCAAGCGGCGAGCTTAAGCATGGCCCAATCGCTCTCGTCGACGAACGTTTCTTCGAGGTCTTCAATATTCTCGATAACTGGCTCTTCGACAAGTCCTGCGGCGGTCTCCATGAAGTTCGCGCTCGCGGCGGTAAGACTATCGTTCTTACTAACTCCAAGGCTGATATTGAAGCCGATGATATTGTCCGTATCGACAGCCCAATCAAGCTTCTCACGCCAATTCTTTTGAACACTCTCCAGCAGCTCTTCGCATACTATGTCGCAGTTGATCGCGGCAATGATGTTGACCAGCCACGTAACCTCGCGAAATCTGTCACGGTAGAATAATATGGCAACTGATGCTCGGAGTAGAAAAACTGATCGCGCTAAGCGCCGTGCTGAACGGCGCGCTGAGCGTGGTAAACCTACCTATCCGCGCATTAATTTGAAGTCTATCTTTTATGTCATCGGCATTTATCGCAAAGCCGTTGGCCCAAAGAGTATCTTCTTTGTTATTTATCGCATCTACAACTCTATCGTGCCGACCATTACGGCCGTCCTCGCCGGTGCCGCCGTCACGAGTATTTCTAATGGCGTCGTCACACACGACTACGTGCCGTTTATTATTGTTGCTGTCGTGCTCCTTGGTATCGAGGTGGTCAACCTCATTCTCGGTACTATTAATAATTTCTTGTCGATTACCACTACGCAGGATGTTTTCATTTATGTCGGCGAGCAGATTGCGACTAAATATATCCAGATTCCATTGAAGCTTCGCGAGAGTAGGGAATTCGCCGATAAATTCGAACGTGTTCGTGATTTCGGTAGCTCCATCGCCTACGTTTCGTCCAGCATCATCAATGTTGCAACTTCGATTATCTCGCTCATTTCCGTCATCATCGCCACGCTAACCATTTCGCCAATCGTCACGATTGTCGTTTTGCTTGCGTCCGTGCCGGCATCTGTTCTTACGCTTCGTCTCGCCGCTATGCAGCGCCGCAACTGGCGTGAGTTTACGCGCGATCGCCGCATCGCTTGGTCTATCGAGCAGAAAATCACCAACTCCAACAATGCCCTCGAAATTGAGATGAATGGTCTTTCTGGCCACCTCGTTCGCCAGATGATCAAGGCCCGTCGTCGCAGTCAGGAGCAAGATATCATCGATGAACGTCGCTTCCTCTGGCCACGCTTCGGCGCCAACGGTCTCGAAACTGTCGCAAGCTATGGCGTGTTAATTTTCGTTGCAATCGAGATTATCGTCGGCAAGTTGGCCATTGGTCAATTCCTCACTATCCGCACCCTCCTCAACCAGCTTAACGGCAACGTTGCTAGCTTCTTTGGCAGTATTTCTACGGTCAACGAAAGCCTCGTCAACGCAACCGACTACATGGAGTTTATGCAGACGCCAGCCAATCCAAGCGGCGATATCAAGATTACCGAAACGCCAAAGATTGAATTCCGCAATGTTTCATTCACTTACCCGAATCAGACTGCCAAAGCACTTGATAACGTTAGCTTCGTACTCAACCCAGGCGACTCGCTCGCGATTGTTGGTGAGAACGGCGCCGGCAAAACCACACTCATTAAGTTACTCATTGGTGCTTATGAGCCTTCCGATGGCGTGATTCTTATCAACGATCAGCCATTCTCACGCATCGATCGCGAAAGCTATCTTGGCCAGCTCGGTGCACTCTTCCAGGATTACGCGCGCTACGAATTTGCTACTCTCGGCGAAAACGTCTGGTTCGGCGACGTCGACAAAAAGTACGACAAAAAAGCCGTCAGGGAAGCGCTCAAAGATGCCGACCTTCAGGATCTTGCCGAAAAATATGAAAAAGGTCTCGACCAAATTATGTCCAAGGATTTCGACGAGAAATATACCACCGATTTGTCTGGTGGCCAGTGGCAGCGCCTCAGCATTGCACGCGCTTTCTTCCGCTCGCCAAACGTTCTTTTGCTCGATGAGCCAACCGCTGCTGTCGACGCAAAGTCCGAGTACGAAATCTTCCAGAATATCATCAAAAAACAGCAGGGCAAATCCACGATTATCATCTCGCACCGTTTCTCGACCGTACGCAAGGCTCAGCAGATTATCGTGCTCGATAAGGGTACAATTACCGAATCTGGCACACACGAAGAGCTTCTCGCTCAGAACGGCACCTATGCCGAGATGTTCAAACTTCAGGCCGAAGGGTATAATTAGGACATGAACATTCCGCTCGAGCTTTTCTATTCGCGCCTCGGCACGATTGCTATTATTCTTGTCCTCGGTTTTATTTTGGGCAAGGCAAAACTCATCGATACCAAGGCTAACAAATGCCTCGTCAATTTGCTTTTGACTGTTTTTATGCCGGCCTCACTTTTCGTGGCATTCCCAAGCGAATTCAATAAAGAAACATCTGATCTTTTCTTCAAAGGCCTCGCAGCTGGTATTATCGTGATGCTTGCTCTCATTGCTGCCAGCCGCATCATCTTTAATAAGCATTTTTATAAAGGCGAGCTTCGCTTCGAGTCGCAGTTCGCACTTATCTTTAATAATGCTACTTTCCTTGGCTATCCGATCATTTCTAGCGTCTTTGGCCAGCAGGGCATCGTGCCGTATTGTGGTTTCATTATCGCCTTCAATATCGCGCTCTTTTCCTATGGCGTCTTCCTCTTCGAGCGCAAACTTACTGCCAAACTTTTCTATGGCATTATTAAGAATCCAAATATTATCGCCGTCATTCTCGGTATGGCACTCTTTCTCTCTGGCCTCAAAATACCAGGCTTCATCATGGATGCTGCGCAATTTACCGGCAATGCTACGACCGCGCTTTCAATTATTTGTATCGGCTTTATGTTGAGCCATGCTGACTTCAAGAAGCTCATCAAGAAATGGCGTCTCACTGTCACGGCCGTCATTCAGCTAATCATTGGTCCAGTCATGACTTATTTCTTGCTCGCTTTCCTCAACTTCCCAGACGAGGTGATTATCGTTTGTACGATTATTCAGACTCTCCCAACCGCTACCAGCCTCGGTCTCTTCGCTGCTAAGTACGGCGGTAACGACATTGAAGCTTCCGAGCTCGTCACGATTTCTACATTGCTTTCGCTCATAACTATGCCAGCGATGGTATGGCTGCTCTTGATTCACTAAAATGAAAACAAATATCACTGTCAGGACAGATATAGAACTAGGCGTATGGCAGGGCATTGGTGGCGCAATTACTGAGGCGGTTGCCTACAATTTCGCAAAGCTTAGTCCAGAAAAACAGCAGAAATTCATCGATGCTTACTATAGTGCAACCGGCGCAGATTATCGCTGGCTCCGCATCAGTATCGGCAGTAACGATTTCTGTCTCGCGCCATACGAATATACTAAAAAGCGCAGTCTCAAAGATTTTTCTATCGATCACGACCGTGAGTTAATTTTGCCGATGCTAAAGAAAGTTGTCACCAAAAAAGACCTCAAAATTATCGCCGCTCCATGGTCGCCGCCAAGCTGCCTAAAGACTACGCATATGACGCGTTTTGGCGGTACGCTCAAGCCTTGGCGCTACGGCCGCTATGCTAAATATATTCGCAAGTGGCTCGACGCCTATGCTGTAGAGGGTATCAAGGTGAATTATCTTTCTCCGCAAAATGAGCCGCACGCCATTCAAAAGTGGGAATCCTGTATCTTTTCTTATCGCGGTCAGCGCCGCCTCGCCTATAAATATCTTGCGCGCGAACTTGCCGATTACGACCTTCAGATTTTGCTCTGGGATCATAACAAAGCAAAATTCGAGCAGGTCGCAGATCGTCTATTAAATGGCAAATATGTCACCGAGTTTGGTCGCGACAAAAAAGTCGCCGGCCTTTGCTACCATTGGTACAACGGCACCTATCCTGAAAAAATGTGGGCCGTCCGTCAAAAATATCCGGATATCATGATGGTGAGTTCGGAGATGTGCTGCGGCCATTCCAGCTACGATCCAAAGAACTGGGCGAATGCATCCAATCCATATTATCGCGAGCTACTTTCGGACATTAATACTGGCGCCAGCGCCTGGCTCGACTGGAATATGCTGCTGTCCTGGCAGGGTGGCCCGAGTTATTGTGGCAACTACTGCGCAAGCCCAGTCATCATGAACGAAGCCGGCGATGATTTTATCCTCACGCCAATCTATGATGCGCTCAAGAAATTCTCGCAGATGTTTCCAGCAGGGAGCAAGGTCATTCGTTGCGAAATATCCTCCGATCAAGTCGCCGCCGTCGCGCGCAAAGTCGGCAAAAACTACGAAGTAGTTGTCGCAAATGTTTCCGATGACGACAAAAATCAAGATGTCACTATTCGTCTTGGCGGCGTAGAAAAACAGGTCTCATTGAAGAAGCTCGAAATTAAAAAGTTTACTTTCTGATTGCCTACTATTGACAAAATGAGCAATTTGTGGTACAATTAATAAACAGTCTCTATTTACTTACATTTTAAGAGGTGAGCACATTAATATTTAGAGAAAGGAGAGTTTATAACTCTGACTGATGCGCTCAACTCTTTTGTTTCTATTGAGGTCTAGTCAAACCATATGTTTGCCTAGCTATTGTTTATTTTCACGGAGGATAAGAAAATGAACGATTCCAAAACTATCGTTACCAAAGAAACGAATCAGACTCAGGGAGCATCATATCCAGAGAGTCTTGATGAACTTAATATCGGATCACGTACTTGTGCTTATCTGAAGAAGCACTATGACTCTATTGATGAAGTGATCAAAGTCGGCAGAAAAATGGCTTTTGATCAGGAAATCGGTTCACTTAACGAGAAAACGTTATGGAAGACTGATTTAGTTTCCGCGCTCAAGGAGGCTGGTCTTATACGACCCGCATCTGACTTTAGAATGTCATTTAATGTGTATACTTTATATTCTGAAATCTACAGACCATATGGAAACTGTTTTGTCACTAGTGTCGAACATCTCTCTAATGAGCAATATGATAATTTCAAAGGGGTAACCGATAAAGAAGTTGAAGATATCAAAGCAACTATTGCGAAACTTGTCTCAAAAAAGAGGAGTTACGCAATTATCGTATGTCACTTTGGTTTAGACGACGGCGTCATGAAAACTCAGAGAGATGCTGCGCGTAACTTTCGTCATCTATCGACTAATTATTTTTGTCAACTGGAAAACCACGTTATTTCACGTTTGCGTTCCGGAATTAAGATGGGGGATATTCAGCTTCCGGTTATTGCTGAGGGCCTCAGGAATAATCTTTACGATACTATCTATAGTACGGCAATGGAGCTCGAGATGCTTCATGAAGATCCAATTTTTCGGAGAGAGCGTGAACTTATTGAGAAGCTGAAGTATCTCGAAAAAATGCCATTAAAATACTCTGACCCGATAAAAAGGTATTTTAAATACGGATGGCTTGATATGACTCCAGTTGATGATATCGGACTCAGTGTTCGCACAGCATATTGCCTGAAGCGTATCGGCATTAATACAGTTTCAGACATTCTCAGGTTCGACAACAGAAAATGGCTTGTGGCTAAAAATCTCAATTTTCGAGCTCTAAAGGAAATTGTTTCTGCGGTTCAAAAACTCGGGTACGAGAAATTCGAGATTGAATGCATTGCTAACAACTAATACTTCTTTCATCTAAATAAGAAAACCCCGGCCTTCAAGCCGGGGAATTTTTTATTCGCCAATTTTTTCGTGAACTGGGTTGTCGTAGTATTGCTTCATTAATTTATCGTCCCAGTGTTCGTCGAGCACGTTTTCGATCGCGTTGCCGGCTGGCTGATTCTCGCTGCGTGTGCCGTAGCGGAAGAGTGCCGTGTAGGAAACGACGTGGCTAAGAATCACGAAAATCATAAACGAAGGCATGATGACGTTGCCGATGCGCTTTGGCAGAAGCTCGATAATTTTTGAAAGTCCAGGGTAAACGAACTTCACAAAAATCAAACCGCCCGCGCCCCAGAAGAGCATGTATGGAATCGTGGTACGACCTGCGATGTTGAGGAATTTGTCGGAATAATCCCATGCGTTTGCTTTGAAGATATACTCGCCGATGAGGCTGGATGCAGTCTCGACGATGCCGCCGATAAGACAGGAATAAATATAAGTTAACCACCATTTGCGTTTGAGATTGCGGCAGAGTAGAACGGTGAAGGCGAGGAAGCCGAAGCCGTAAACTGGGTTGAATGGGCCGTAAATAATACCTTGGCGAGATAGCCACTGGCCAGAGCGACAGAAGGTAAGAATCTCTTCGTAATAAGTACCTATCATACAGCCGATGACGTAAACGAGGAAGACCTTGTAGAAACAAAAACCTTCGGCGAATTTCTCTTCTTTCTTTTGCTTTTTATGCGTTGCGACCGCGTAGGCTACTAACGCTGCGACACCGATATAAAAAATCCAACGGACATTATAAACGCCGAGGAAGTGGTGCGCAATAAAATACACCGTAAAATAAATTGCTAACCCAGCTTGGATTAAAATGTCCTTAATGTTTGCTTTTGCTGGCTGCTTTTTGGTTGTCTTTTTCTTAGTCTTCATGCTTATGATTAATATAGCATATTAGACTCTAAAGTTCTTGCGACAGATTAATTGATCGTGGCTTAAACCCGACGGTATTATAAAAATTCACTGCCGTTTCGTTTGCGGCAAGGACGCTGACGTTCAAGCGTTTAACGCCAACGCTGCGACAATGTGTGCGAAAATCTTCAACGAGCATTCTGCCAATACCGGATTTGCGTTGCGTTTCGTCGACATAAATGTTCTGAAGATTTGCCTGAATGATACTCCTCGCGTCACCGGCTTTCGGTGTAATAACGCTGCCGATTAAGAAGCCTGCCGGCTCGCCGTCAACCTCTGCAATTGTTACGTATCTTTCATTAATCGCGGCGAGATATTTTGCTTTCGCTTCATCAGAAAAAGCCCAGTCTTTATCGAGGCTAGAATCAAAATTTACGCGTTCGTAATTCAATAATTCGGAGCCAAATTTCTGAATCGTTTCGATATCAGATGGTTCCGCTCTGCGTATGGAAATATTCATCTAGTATGAGCACCTTATAACTTTGATCAGTTTGTCTTTGGACAGTATTGCTTCGTTTTGCCGAAGAAATCTATTTTGACACAGCGCAAAACGTTATTCTTGGCTTTGTTGAACTCGCCGACTAGGAAAATGTCATTTCCGATATCGTAAACTAGCGCGGAATCGTCGCTCTCTTCTGTAGCTCTATCCTTAAGGCTGTCGTAGTTTTCTATCTTGCAATTCGGCTGGCCAAAAATACCTATGAGGTCATCGAGGGTGTTCGAACGGATAGAAATCTCTTTGCCATTAATCTTCAAACTGCCACTATATGTCACGGTCTCTACTGTATCGATGGTTAGATCGTTTAGCGTTGAATTCTTGGCTGCGTATGTAGAAAATGCCATGATGCTATTAGATTCATCTCCGAAATAGACTGAGACGTAGTCGTAGACTATTCCAGAAAGATTCTCTAATTTCGTACTCAGCACTCGGTCGACATTTTTATTCGTGATAGTCTTTTTCTCCGCGCTTGAATCGGTATAGCGATAGACCGGAATATCGTTTTCTAGAGCGCTTCTGATAGTCTTTCCGAACGTAGGATAAACATCAAACGATTTGCCGTCAACAGTGAGAGCGACCTTGCGCTTATTTTCTTTCTCCTCGATTGCGGCTTGTTCCTGTTTGGTCTCCTCAATTTGTTGTTCGACCTTATTCTTGCTGTTTAGTAAAACAACCGCTAAAACGATGAGCACTACAACTGCGGAGATTATTGAAATAATAGCGCGTACTTTACGGGCGGTGTTTATCACATTAGTAGCAGTATCGACGAAGTTCGTCATTTTTTCGCCGCCTAAATTCTCCGCAAAAGACTGCGTGCGTGTCTCTCCTTGAACCGGCTGCATTGGCCAAGCTTCTTGAGCCGGCTGCACCGGTTGCGTTGGTTGCGCAGGCTGGGGCTGTGTATTAGGTTCCGGCGTTGGTGCTGGTGGATAGTTGCGGTCGAATTCGTTGTCGTTTGGCATTTATTTTTTCTCCAATTTGCTACTTTAAGTTTAGCATAAGCTGTTATGATGTTAGTATGAATAGCCCAATCACAACCTTGTTTATGCTCGAATCTTTGGACGGCAAAATTAATAGCGGCAACAGTGATAGCCTCGACGTCGATCGTGACTGGAAACAAATTGATGGGTTGCGCGAAGGCTTGCAGCAGTATTACGATTTAGAATCTGAGACGGATTTGTTCTCGTTTAATACTGGCCGCGTAATGGCAAAGATTGGCGTTAATGAGAGAACCGAAAAGCCTGAAAAAATGGAGGCGGTTACTTTCGTGATCGGCGACTCCGTACAAGTGACGGAAATCTTCAAGAATGTGAACTCGGCTGCGGTCCTGCACGCAACAGATACTAGGACCCGTTCGCTCTGGCCTGGAGTTGTTGCGGAAGGAATCGCCCCATAAGTCTAGTGGTATTGACAAAATATGTACCTAGTGGTATAATAAGCAAGTCGAATCATTACGATTCAGTACTTTTATAAAGAAAGGTGTGTAAAATCATGTCCGTTCGAGGCTGGGCCTCGTCAATTCTTTTCATTCTGTAGCTAAGGGCACCCTTATCTGCAGCTAATATATAGTTCGATATGTTTGTCAAAGAAAAGGAGTTTTAATATGGATATGAATGAACTCAATTTAGCAGAACACTTTCTCGCGGATAGTAACTACATGCTTCGTTGCGATTTATTAGAAGCGAGGGGCATAAAAACCCCCGAAGATTCGCTCGACATGTATCCCGAATGCGCGCTAATCTCGAGCAAAGCGCAGTGTCTGAACAGACTCTTCCATATCCCCCAGGTACTATGGTCTATCGGGGGAGATGATGGCAAAAAAATCACGCTCTGTACTGAGCGAGAGGGGGACGATATATATGACCTCATCTCCGCTGTCGGATGCGAAAATCCTGAAGATAATGCGACGTTAATGTATTTGGCGACGCACTCCATTACTGACATCTTCTATGGAAAAAATCCGGACTTCGTTCCGTATAGTGTTCGCATCGTCGAAGGCGGCAACGGCATTATTGAGATGAACTTCACGGTCGCCGAGGAGCTGAAGGCGTCCGGCGTCAAAGGAAAAATCCTTCTGAATCGCGTGGATGACGCCAAGATCATCGTAAATGACGCTTCTTGGCCTCCTGCCTGGAGGCATGTCGTCGGGTATACGGCTAGTGCCAAGCAAGAGCCATATGTCGAGGCAAGCTATTGCTTCGAAAGAACAAAATGCAAGATGACTTTCGAAGTAGAAAGCTTCGTATAGCCTCGCAGTTAGCACACCGCATAATCTAATCCCCGGTATCCAGCCGGGGATTTTTCTGCTTAGACGCGGGTGAGGGGCGAGATGATCTTTGGGTTCATGATTAGGAAACGAAAATAAGTCTTCAGGTTTTCAAGCCCGAATTCTTCACGTTCGCACCAATCGCTCGAACCAAAACCCGCATCAACGCGAGAGGCCCAGAGTCCGCCATAGGGCTTGACCGGGAAGCCATAAAAGGGCGGACTTGATTGGATGGAGTACTAACGGAAAACTGCTACTAAAAAATCGGCCAAAAAGCCGCTCCATATTCCTCTTGGTGGGGGCGAATTGTTCAGGCTTTAACACCATACAAAGAAGTAAATTTGACTTTTTTATGTATATGTGCTATAATAAAGTTGTAAAGTCGAATAGCATAAAGACTTTATAGAACATTATCAAATTGTCTTCGAAGTAGAAAAACTCTTTTTGCCTGTTTTGAGTTGGCTCAGAGTGAGGGGGTTCTGAGCCGGCTCAAAAACGAGCAGGACTTTCGGACCAAGAATGGCCCAATTTACCGGCCCGGATCAGGGCAGAAAGAGAGAATATTATGGCAACTCAGAAAATTTTTATTGAGAACACGAATGGAACAAGGATGGCAGTAGGCAACTCAATGAGTACAACTTATACTTACAGCCCGGAAACCAAGACCTTAAAGGTCTTTTGGAAGCGAGATGAGCCCGTTGTATTACAGAATGTTACTGAAGGCGAACCCATTTGGGTGAACTGCTGGGGTGGCGTTCCTGAAGTAAAGCGTATTAAGCTTCCGCGCAGAAAGGCAGATTGCCTGGCCTGGTTGATGGACTTTTCTAAGGAGACTCGTACGCATTCAAAAGAGGAGCACGAGAATCTGCTTGAAAGGCAGCGTGAGTCATATGACTGGTGGAATTACCAGGAGTATACTCGTAGCAACGAGGGTTGGTCACTGACTCTTTGTAATCGTTCGGATTGTGGTGGCGTGCACCATATTGCGTGCTACATTTCAGACGAGGCGGCAGAAAATAAGGACGCCGTAAAGGCTATCCTTAAAGCGTGGTCTGAACTGCGTTGGATGTATTATCCGAAAGCCTTCGTCCAGTCAGTCCTTAGAGATAGATTTGGTTTTTCCGAAACTGATCTCGAAGACGTAGACGCGTACCTCGGAGACAAATAAGCTATACCGTCACTAACTGACATAGCTCAATTATTGCTACCCTCGGGCTTCGGTTCGGGGGTACTTTTTTAAGAAAGCCGCAAAAGCGGTGTTTTTTATACCTGATTGTTTTGGATATTAATAGGAATATACCACTAAAAAATCGGCAAAATGCCGAGTATTTTAAAGTTTGGTGGGGGCAGCTGGGTTTGAACCAGCGACCAATCGGTTATGAGCCGACTGCTCTAACCACTGAGCTATGCCCCCGTACTTAATCATTTTAACATAAAAGCCTACCTTTGCGTTTGGCGCACCGCGAGAGCTTTGCGGAGGCTACGGCCGAGCAAAAGCAGCGTCCGCCCGTAACGACGGGACGGACGACTGCTGTGCTCTCGCCGGTGTGCTAAGCGCAAGAAGTAGGCTTTTGAGTTATAATAAGCTTATGGATAAATTGAGGACCAGCCTTCGCCGCTTCGGCTACTTCACGAAGAAGGACTTTTTGACTGTCCATAATATTGCCACTGCTGGCGCTATTATCCTTGGCCTTGTTTTTACCTATAACGCCGTAACGGCCACCACGCGCAACTGGCAGCTCGAGCAAAAGCTCAAAGAACGCACGCTCGAATCCGCTAAGCTCGAGATCGAAGTCGAAACTCTCACGCTCGAAAAGCAGTATTTTAATACGGACGAGTATCAAGAAATCATGGCGCGCAAAAAACAGAACAAAATGTTGCCAGGTGAAACCATGGTAATTCTCCCGGATAATACCGAAAAAGCCAAGAATAAATACTCAGATTTTGATAGCGGAACAGGGAAGAAACGTAGCAATTTCGAAGAATGGCTTGACTTTTTGTTCGGTTAAACATATAATAATAAAATCGTCGCGGGGTAGAGCAGCCTGGTAGCTCGTCTGGCCCATAACCAGAAGGTCGTTGGTTCAAATCCAACCCCCGCCACCAAGTTTTATATAATTCGGCATTTTGGCCGTTTTTTTAGTAGTAAAATTCTGTTAAAGAAAATCCCCGGCTCAGAGAACCGGGGAAGTGATAGTTTGACTGAAACAGGGCGTGTGGAGGAAGAGAATTAAATCATCTTCCACTCATCGGAGGTAATCACGAGACGCCCCTCATCCTGATTGTACTGAAGCGAGAACGGAATCTCGAGCCCGAGGCTTTCATAGAGATCCTCAATCTCGGGCTGGTCGGCAGAGTAGACTTTGCCATCAGATACCACGTAGAATGTGGCATCATAGCCGTATCCTGATCCGCCCCATGTCAGCCTGAAGACGTCCCCGTCCTTAGCCTTAACAATGACAGCATCCCAGGACCCGATTCGTCCAGCGTCTCCGTCAGCACCATTTCCACGAGCAATCAGCTCGATTTCCTGGCTCTCAGGAGCCTCGATGTAGCCGTCTCCACGACGCGTGTATCCCCTTTCGGAGCTGAGGATGAGATAGATATCATCATCCTTACGCGCATCGATTCTCGGTCTGCCGGACTTACTTGTGCCGATCGTCAAGTCAGAGCGAAGCTCCTTAATAATGTCGTCAGCCTGGATAGACTTAGGTGTAGGCAGGAAGACTTCTCTGCGTCCGCGTCCGTATTCGCCGATGGCGACTCCGATCACGGTACCGAATTTCATCTCCTTATCAACGACTTTCAGCTTCTGATTTGTGTACAACATGGCAGTTCTCCTTTCCTCCCCGCAGGGAAAGTCGACGTTCGGAATGAATTAAGGGGATTATCCCCACGTCGAGCCACCTTTCTTAAGTAGCGTCCAGTAAACCGTATAGATTTACTCGACGCTACCTAAGAACATCTCTGTTTCGTAGTCAATTTAATGTTCTCGGATCTCGTCCGATTAATATTTAAATTATATCACGAATTGCCAAAAATGTCAATGGCAAAAGCACTTTATTTTAGCTCTTCTACCTCTGTTTTTAGACAAAGAAAAGCCCCCGGCTCAATGAGCCGGGGGTGTAGTTGGTTAAGCAAGCGGGGGGCAATACTCACGACCTGGGCGGCGGCTATGAGGTTTTAGGCCTCAATAGCCTTTCTTGCCATCGCCAACGCGCCGTTCAGGCTATCGGCTCCGCCGATGAATCCGCCCTTGTGGCAGAAGTTAGCGTCAGCGACGCCACTCACTGCCTGGAGGTCGTTTGCTGGAACACCGCGCCAGCTCTCAGGGAGAGGTTTGCGGTTTCCGAAAGATCCGATAGCGTCCGGGATTGCCTGGACATTGTACCCTCCACGATTACTCGGGAAGACAACGTACAGAGCCTCAGCGGCCTTAGGATCCTCAGAGGTAAGGACATATTCCTGCCACGGTGCGAACTGCGGCAGGACGATAATCCTTTCCTCAGACGCCTCGATGGCGGTGTCCACAAGTGCCTTGGCGCGAGCCTTGCTCTCCGCAGAAGCGATTGCGCGGGCAAGAATACCCTGAGCAAAAGCTACCGCTTCAAGGAAGGCGTCGTCCGGCTTCACCTTCGAATCCCAGTCGGGGTTAAATCCTGAGATGAGATCGGAAATACTCGCCGGCTTTGCCGGGTAGTCAATATCGGGGAGAACCCCATTGTCGACAGCGTCGATTCCCTGGATCAGCTCCTGGTCAACGAAGGCCCAAGCCTGATCACAAGACACGAGCTTATGTCCGAAGTCGCGCCAGATCAATCCAGCGGAGCTATACGGCACGCCGTTCTCACGAGCACCGTTGCCGCCGCGCTGATGATGATCGTACTGACCGCCGCCAATGTCATAAACAAAGGCATTAGTGTCTTCCGGTACACGGAACGTGCGGTTGAGGGCGATCGGCTCGATCGCGGACAGAATGGCGGTTGCCATTACTTCGTCTGCGTGAAACACGCCTCCGTGTGTAATATGGCTTGCCTGGTCGATAGTTACAAGAGTAATGTTGTTAGTCATAGTGTTTTCCTCCTCTGAAAAACATGGTCAACGTCCACTACGGATTAAGAGAGAACTGTCTCTCACGTTGACAAAGATTTTACCACCCCTTGTGGGCAGCGGAAAACAGACAATAAAACTTATCCGTTTTACGCTGCTCGCAAGTGAGAAGAAAACTATGCTTCAAACCTTGCTTAACGTAAACCTTTTCAATGTGCTTAGTCAGTTATTGAACTTCGCTAACTATTCTTATATTATAGCATATACGCTTATTTTTGTCAAAGGAGTAACAATAAAAAGAATTGTAACAGGGGTAAAATACGCCATATTTTTGTCAAAATAGAATTGACAAAACCAAATAGCCACCCCAGTTAACGATATTTGACGTATTTTAGCTATTAGTTTATAAATTGGCTAGTTTGTTTTATTTCAAGCGTTCCGCTGCGGTGCGAATCAATTCGCTCCAGTCATTAGTTAGATGTGGCACAGCTGCCATCTCGGAAGCATTCATTTCATACTTCACGGCATAAGCCAATTCTTGTGCAACTAGACCAGCGTTTGGCGCCATTACGGTGCCGCCAATCAATACGCCGCTCTTGCCGTATATTAACTTTACGAAGCCGCTATAATAGCCAGCGATATTTGCTTTCTGAACTGCCTGCAAAGGCACGATAATCTTCTTAATCTTGCGATCGCGGCGAATACAATCGTCTTCGCTTACGCCAACGTGCGCAACTTCTGGGCAGGTATTTGTGACGCGAATTAGACCGTCATAATTGCGAGTTAATTTAGACTTGCCAACAATGTGCGCAACTGCAACACGTGCATCAATAATCGCTTTTTCAGTCGAGCTATGACCGCCAACAACGTCACCTGCTGCATAAATATGCTTGGTGCTCGTCTGCATCGTATCGTCAACTTTAATACCATCGTGCGCATATTTTACGCCAGCATTTTCTAGGCCAAGATCGACGTTTGGTGCGCTGCCGGTGCAGAGAATAACTGCGCCAATCTTGATGGACTTTTCCTGACCGCCGCGCATGAAAATAACCTTCTTTTCGACGCCATCTTTTTCGAGCGCAACTACGCGAGACTGAGTCAAAACTTTGATGCCGTCGCGCTTAAATACTTCGTCGAGTACCTGACCAGCTTCCTCGTCTTCGCGTGGAAGCAAGCGGCCTGCGATATCGGCAATTACGACTTCGCAGCCGAGTGCAGCAAAGTACTGTGCGATTTCGCAACCGGTCGAACCAGCGCCAACTACGAATACGCTTTTTGGCGCGCGCGGAATATCGAGAATGTTTTCTGGCAAATAATAATCAACGTTTTCTGGAATCTTGATACCAGTGTCAGCGACGGAAGCGCCAGTTGCAATCAAGAATTTCTTTGCAGAAAATGTATCTTTGCCGACGACAATTTCGGTCTTCGAAACAAAGCGAGCTTCGCCGTGGATACAAGTAATCTTAGCGTCTTCAAAAATCTTTTTGCTGTTTGCGCCAGCACGTTTTGCGGCCTGGTTCTTCCAGTTCATGAGGGTAGGGTAGTTATAGCGCAAGTTTGCGCTAGAAATACCAAAGCGTGCGCCCGCGAGTGCCTGCTTGTAAGTGAAGGCACCATTCAAAGCTGCGCCGAATGGAACATTAGAAGTGTTGAGGTTGGAGCCGCCCCATTTTTTAGCCTCAACTAAAGCGACGTTTAGGCCAGATTTGGCTGCAATCAATGCGGCCTCGCTACCGGCATCTCCACTGCCGATCACGACTAAATCATAATCAAAACGTTTCATCTTATATTATTTTATCATGGTTTTGATAAGCATAAGCAAGGTCTGGACTCAGTTCTTTGAGCTCTTTGATAATCTGACGGCGCAAGTCGCTTTCCGTCACGATTTCCTTGTCGGCAATCCATTCGTCCGTGTCTTTTGCGACACGTGTTGCGATTTGTTTTGCCCAGCCTTCTGGCAAGCCAATACTTTTTGCATTGCGCAAAATACTTTGCTTAACACCACTAGAAGAATATTCGTAAGTGATTTTCTTTTTCATTTACATCACCCAATAGGCGAGTACGAACGCCGCCAGAATCATAAATGCGCTACCAGAAAACGCTTTCGAAAATGCCTTGTTTTTGACGCGCCACTTCTGTGCTTCAACCGCATTGCGTCCGGTCTTTACGTGAATCTTTAGAATGACGAGCGGAATTACCGTTAGAACGGCATATGAAACCGCCGTGATAATCTGCAAATAGCTGCTCATATTCAAGACACAGTTTGCTACTACAAAGTAAATCGCTAGACTAAATGGCATTTCTGCAAAGCTACTGAGCAAGCCAAGCGAGAACGCCTCGATGTTGTCGTTTGTTTCGCGCGCTTTTTTCTGAATGAAACGCGTAAAGGCTTTTGGCAACCATAGCTCGGTCGATTTCTTTCCTTTACGGTAATACAGCAGCCACATAATTGAGCCGCATGCTGCGAAGATGCCGATACAAACAACGAGCCATTCGGCTGTTAGTGCGCCATTAAAGAAATTGCCAATCAAGAAACAGAATGTACATACCATTAGGAAAGTAATTGCGGCGGAACCGAGAATGTAATTCTTCGCGAGATAACGGGTCTTCTTGCGGCGGTGTTTTCCGAGGCTGTTATGATAAAGCAAAATAAGGCCGCCCAAACCCAATTGCAAAGAAGCCTGAGTTATTCCAGCCAGGATTATTGTCGCGATGCAAGTAATATCGCTCATGCTTTCATTATAGCATAAGCCGTATTGATTAGCACCAGAGGGAATTTAATGCTTATGCTTGAGGATTTTTGGTCGCATTTTTACTATGCGGGTATGACAAAAATAATCAAAATTATCATCACTGGTATCACCTTAATTAGCCTCTCGCCGACCGTCGCTTTTGCTGACGATGCGCCGGAGTGAACGCCCGAGCCGACTCTCTATTTTCGTGCCGTTAACGCAGGCTACAAAGATGACTCGTCCGTCCAAAATTACGACTTCTTCAAGCTCGCCAAGTCTGTCGAAGGAGACCTCGATCTTTCGCCCTACAAAATCCAATACTTCAACAGTAGCGATAATCTCGCCGCTGAGTTGGAGTTTCCCGAATCGACCATTTTCCATGCCGATGCGGTCGTTTTTGGCTTTAGTAAAAGTCCGCAGTTCGCTGAGGCTCCGCCAAGCTTTTTATATGACTTCGGTTCTGCTGGCCTTGCTTCTACTGCTGGCCGTCTGAAAATCGTGCAGGGCGAAGAAGTCATCGATGAAGTTTGCTGGGGCAAGTTAACTTGCGAGAGCCAAATGACTAAGTTTGCCACTTCGGCAGAAGAGAACAAAACCGCCATTCGTCTGCCAGACATGAGCTTCATTTACGAGCAGTATTATCCAGAAATTGACGTCGAGGCTTTTCTGATTCCAGAGCCAGAACCGGAGCCCGAGCCAGAATTGCCGCCCGAACCTGCCGAAGTCAAGTCTTGCGCCGGCCTAAAAATCACGGAAATATATTCGTATTATGAGACTAATGCAGACGAGCAATTCGTTGAGCTTTATAATTCACTCAACGAGGATATCGTGCTCGATGCCTGCGTGCTTCGTTATAAATCCAAGGACTATCCGCTGCAGGGCACGCTCGCGCCGAAGCAATATACTGTCGTGCAAAATTTATCGCTCACGAAAGATCCAAGCTCGGAACTTTCGCTCGAAATTGTGGATGCTACTGGCTCAGTCGAATCAGCTAGCTATGCGCATGGCCAGAAAAGCGGTACCTCATTCGCGCTAGTCGACGGTCAATGGCTGCGCACTTACGCGCCTACGCCCGCTGCTGAAAACGTATATCAAGAATTTCGTTCCTGTCCTGACGGGAAAGTAATCAATCCAGAAACAGGGAATTGTATTAATGAGACTGTCGCCCAGGAACCAGTTGCCTGCAAGGAAGGTTATTATCGCAATCCGGAAACTGGCCGCTGCAAGAAAAACGAAGAACCTGTTGCCGAGAAAGTCTGCGACGAAGGCTATGAGCTAAATCCGGAAACTAATCGTTGCCGCAAAATCCGCGCCAGCAATCTCTCGGATTATCCCGTTGAAGAAATCACAGAAGAAACTCATGATAGTCCGCAAGTCTTCGTTGCGGTTTGGGCGCTCGTCGCGCTTGGCGTTATAGTAATTGTCTATGTCGTCATTCAATTCCGACACGAAATCGCCAAGATTTTCCGGCGTGCTAAACTATAAGTATGTCAGTCAAGAAAGTTCTCGGCATTGATCCAGGCACCGGCATCTGCGGTTTTGGTGTTGTAAAGTTTACGACGCATAAGCAACCGCACATGGTCACGGCGGGTGTCATTACAACTCCAGCTCATACGCCTACTGCCGATCGCTTACTTGATATCTACGAATCGCTCGAGCAGATTATTGCTGAGACTGAACCGGACGAAGTCTCTATCGAAAAACTCTTCTTCAATCAAAACATTACTACTGGTATATCCGTTGCTGAGGCTCGTGGTGTTTGTATGCTTGTTGCGCGCAAACATAATCTTCCGATTTACGAATACACTCCACTCCAAATTAAGCAGACCATGACGGGCTATGGTCGCGCAAACAAAAAAGACATGCAGGAAGCTGTTCGTCATTACTTGAATATGAAAGAAATCGTCAAACCAGACGATGCTGCAGATGCACTCGCGGCCGCCATTACGCATGCCCTCATGTCCCGCATTCAATACC